>JAKAUH010000714.1 GCA_021818605.1 Planctomycetota bacterium | reverse complement strand
CCAGGCTTCTGGCGAGCGACGGGTATTGCGTGCTGGGGTCGTCCATCGCCAGATCCAAGTGTCTTGCCGACCGCGTCCCGCCCCGGCAGCCCGGTTCGGGATGAGTCGGTCCGGGGCTTCGCCCGCGTGCACAGCACCTGGTGACAAGCATGGGAGGCGTCCCACGAGCGGGCGTCACCTGTTCGCGCCCCCCCAGCTCGGCCCAGGAACCGGATGGCTGAGCTCCGGATTGAATCCCCCCAGAGCCGGTTGCCCGGCGAATTCGGCGCAGGGCACGGCCCGACGCCCTCATTTTACCCGCGATCGGGTCGCGTGTGACAGCCCTCGTGCCCGAGGCGCCTCGCTTTCCCCTCGCGGGCGATCGATCAGAGAATCCGGAGGCCGAGTCCGCCGTCGACGTCGATCACGCTGCCGGTCGAGTAGACCAGGCTGTTCGAGGCGATGGCCGCGACCGCGCGGCCGACATCCTCGGGCGTGCCCCACCGGGCCAGCGGCACCAGGCCCTCGCGGATCCGATGCTCGTACGCCGCGCGGGCCGGGCGAGTCATGTCGGTCTCGATCAGCCCGGGCCGGACCTCGTGCACCCGGATCCCCTGCCCCGCCAGCCGCGCGGCGAAGAGCTGCGCGACCATGCTCAGCCCCGCCTTGGAGACGCAGTACTCGCCCCGATTCACGCTGGCGTAGCGGCTCGATACCGACGTGATAAATATGATCTGGGGCGCCTTTGCGATTCCGGCGGCCTGCTGCTCGATCATGGTCCGGGCCACGGTCTGGGTGAGAAAGAACGGCCCGCGCAGGTTAATTGCGAGGACGCGGTCCCAGCTTGCCTGCGTCGTTTCGAGCAGGTCGAGCCGCGTCTCGGGCGCGACCCCGGCGTTGTTGACCCAGAGGTCGATGCGTCCGGCGACGGCCAGGCTTTCGGCCACCAGCCGCCGGCCTTCGTCGAGGTCGGCCACATCGGCCCGGATTGCGACCGCGGCGGCGGCCCCGCGCTGGATCGCTTGCCGACAGGTCTCGTCGGCCGCCCGCTCGTCGGAGCGATAGTTGACGACCACGGTGGCCCCCAACCCAGCCAGCTCCAGCGCGATCCCTCGCCCGATCCCCCGACCCCCGCCCGTCACGACCGCGACTGCGCACTCGTTTCCCATCGCTCCCCCCTGGTCTCCCGGCACGCTCCCGGAGCCCCGAGCCTCGGGAGGACTGGCTGTGTCAAGAATGCAATCCGGCGCGCTGGCGGGCAAGAAAGTTGACAGGGTGCCCGACTTGGCGGAGAATCCCTTTAGCTGACGGGGATCACGCGCTCGTAGCTCAGGAGGATAGAGCGGCGGTTTCCTAAACCGCAGGTCGCAGGTTCGAATCCTGCCGGGCGCAGCTCGTCGCTTCGGAGCGCTCCATCGGTTTCGGGACCGTCCCCGCGAGCAGCCCCGGCCGGACGCGCCCGTAGCTCAGGCGGATAGAGCAACGGTTTTCTAAACCGTCGGTCGCAGGTTCAAATCCTGCCGGGCGTATTTTCGTCAAACGTGCCGGCACGAACGAACGTTCTGCTCCGACGACGCGGCGGGTCGGCGATCCCCAGGGGCCGCCGCTTCGTGGGCCGGGCGGCCCGTAGTGGGCATCAATCCGCACGAAACTCCCTCGGGCCGCGTTTCACGTGAAACACACGGCATGCGATTGGCACGGGTCCCAGGAACGGCGATTCGACGTGGGACACACCGGACACCGATGGTCCGGCAAATCGGATAACTGAGATGAGTGACGAGCGGCTGACCGACATCTCGACGATCTGGACGACGATCAGCAGCGCCCATACGCCCGGCCCGCAGGGCCAGGCCGCCATGGAAGAGCTCGTGGGCCGATATCACGACGCTGTCACCCGCTACATCCACCTGAAGGTCCGCGACAAGCACCTCGCCGACGAGGTCCTTCAGGAGTTCTGGACCAAGCTGCTCACCGGCAAGCTCGCCGGCGCCGACAAGACCAAGGGCCGATTTCGCGACTACCTCCGCACAGTGCTCCACCGCCTGATCATCGACCACTTCCGCAGCCGGAAGCTCCAGTCGCTGCCTCCCGGCGACCTGCTCGATTCCCGCCCCGATGAGGATTTCGACCGCGTCTGGCGCGAGGCCGTCATCAACCGCGTCTGGTCCCGGCTCGAGACCTACCAGGCCACCACGCCCAAGAACCGGTACGCCACCGTCCTGCAACTCCGCCGCGACTTTCCCAAGGCATCGATCGAGGAGATCGCCGAGAAGCTCGGCGAGATCACCCGCACCCCGGTTCGCCCCGAAGCCTTCCGCAAGAACCTCCAGCGCGCCCGGGCCAAGTTCATCGAGCTCCTCATCCAGGAGCTGCGCGAGACCATCCACTCCACCAGCGTCGAGGACATCGAGGCCGAGATCTTCGATCTGGGACTCGGCCCTCTCTATCGCCGCTATTCCTCACCCACAGTCTAGCCCGGATCATTCACGACCTCGGTGGACGTCTAAAGCCTTGGTCAATTCGCTTTACGCATCCACGTCGCGGTCTTCCATGAGTTTCCAGTCGGTTCCGGGACTCGCCCTCGATTCCTTCCCTCTCGCCCAGTCGAGCTCGAGATCTCAACTGGGACGCCGGCGGCGCGCTGGGATGTAGTCACCTGCATGGGTGTAAAGAATCCGGGCTAGATCGCCTCGCCCCGTCGCATCGCTCGCCAAGACGCGGAAGAAATCTCGCGGGCCCATCCGCGGTGCCAGCCTTTCCACCAGACCCGGAAGCCGTCGCTCCGCCCGAAAAACCCGCGCGACATGCCTACCGGAGTCCTCCGGAACGATCCATCCGCCAGCGACTTACGTTCACTGTCTGTCATCTTCGACCCCCGGCCGGTCCGCACCCCCGCGTGGCTTCTCGCCGGCTCGGCAGCCGCCGCCAACCCGGCATTTCGTTCCCTGGATTCTCGCCCGAATTCTTTGGGAATCGCGACAAAGGGAACGACTAAAATAATCCCCCACCCTTGACCGGGTCGTTTCAGCATGTACAGTTCACTAAAGGCGGTGTGCGCAACGTCAGCGCGAGCTGGGCGATTATCCGCATTCCGTCCGTCCCTGGACCCATGTTTGCTCACAGCAATGGACGGTACGCGCCGAGCGCAAGGCCCCAGAGGGGAGCGGCAATGCTGGTTCTCTCCCGTAAAAAGAACGAGAGCATCATCATCAACGACAACATCACCGTCACGGTGATCGAGATTCGGGGAGACAAGGTGCGCCTGGGCATCGAGGCTCCGAAGAACGTCACGGTGCACCGGCGAGAGGTGTATGAGGCGATCCAGAATCAATCGCGAGCCGCGGATCCGGCCGCGAATGTGGGTCGCCCCGAAGTGTGACTCTCGGTTAAGACTCGCTGGCTTCGTGACGTAACAGCTTGCCGCCTGGCTACCTGGATGCCGATGCCGGCCCCCTGGCGGATCGAGGTTCGTGGTCGCCCATTACCTGGCCCTGGCCTTCAGCAACCGGACAAACTCCCTCATCCAGGGGCTGTTGTCGGGCCAGCCCCGGACGGAGACGAGCGAGCCGTCGACCACGACCTCGCGGTTGATGAACTCGGCGCCGTTGGCGCGAAGGTCGAGTTCCAGTTCGGGATACGAGGTCATGGTCCGTCCACGAGCCAGCCCGGTGGCCAGGATGAGGAGCGGTCCGTGGCAATTGGCCGCGATCGGTTTGTCCGCCTCGAGGAAGTGGCGGACGATGGCGACGGCACGTTCCCGATTCCGCAGGTATTCCGGAGCCCGGCCGCCGGGCAGAACGAGGCCGTCGTATTGCTCGGCCACAACTTCGGCCAGACCGAGGTCGGCCTCGACGCGATAGCCAGGCCGCTCGACGTAGGTGTCGAAACCCGGCTCAAAATCGTGGACCACGGAGAGGAATGCCCGCTTCTCGGGCGCCGCGATGTGGACCTGCCAGCCCTCTTCCTCGAGCCGGAACTTGGCGTAGTAGATCTCCTGCGCCTCGCCCGCATCGCCCGTGATCACCAGGATTTTCATCGTGCCCTCACCTTCATGCCCCCGTGCGGGTGACCAAATCGCCCTGCTCGTCCCACAGGCTAACGACTCACGCGGGACGGTGCAACCCTCTGCAACCCAACGGCGACAACGCAAAGGATGTGAAAGAATCGTGGAAGGAGCAGGGGCGGTGAGCGGCGCAGCACAAGGCTCGACCTAGCCGGTGGTTGCACCTGTTCGCTCGCTTCGATTCCATTCTTTGAGATCGACTTCTTCACAAGCTCTCAGCCCTCGAACGCGCTGGTTCCCTTGACCAGGGCGCCTGGACCGGGATAGATTCGTAATCGTTCGCCCAGGCGATGGCCCCGTCGTCTAGCCAGGTCCAGGACACATGCCTTTCACGCATGCAACACGGGTTCGAATCCCGTCGGGGTCACTTTGGCTTCTGCGCGTTGCGTATCGGCGCCAGCTGTAGGCGCGTCCGTTCCACGATCCGATTAGATCAGATCCGCCCGCGCTCGGCGCCCAGCGCGTCGAGGTGGGCGACGGTGCAGCCCGCCAGAATTGGAACGTTGTAGCCGCCCTCCAGGACGCTGACGATCCGCCCCTGGGCATGGGTTTCGGCGACGGCCACAATCTCCTTCGTAAGCACCTCGAAGTCCTCGACCTCGAGGCCGAGATCGCCGACGGGGTCCTCGGCGTGGGCGTCGAACCCGGCGCTGATCATCACGAGCTGGGGCCGCATCCGGTCGGCCAGCCGCTCCAGCGCCGAGCGGAACGCGGCGTGATACTCGGAGCGCGGCGTGCGGTAGGGCAGGGGGACGTTGGCGGTCGATCCCAGGCCGTCGCCGGTTCCGATCTCATCCCGGGCGCCGGTGCCGGGGTAGAACGGGTAGCGGTGGATGGACAGAAACCCGACGCGGGACGAGTCGTAGAAGATTTCCTGAGTCCCGTTGCCGTGGTGGACGTCGAAGTCGACGATCAGGATGCGGTCGAGCTCGAATCGCGCAAGGGCGTCGGCTGCGGCGACGGCGACGTTCGCGTAGATGCAGAACCCCATACCCTCGGCGCGCCGGGCGTGGTGGCCGGGCGGGCGAACGAGGCAGAGCGCCCGGCGGTCGGGCTCGGCCAGGACGTGCGTGACGGCGTCCACCGCGGCACCGGCGGCCAGCCGGGCCGCGGTCACCGAGCCGGGCAAGAGCCAGGTGTCCGGATCGAGCATGCCGCCCCCCTCGGCCTCGAACGCGAAAACGCGGGCGAGGTACTCGGGCGAGTGGACCCGCCCCAGTTCCTCGAGCGTCGCCTCGTGGACCGGCAGGCTGGGACAGGTGTTGTGATACCCGGCCCGCTCGAGCTGGCGGAGGATCGCCTCGAGCCGCTCGGGGCGCTCGGGATGCGGCCGGGGCGTGCGGTGCTCGATCATCCGGCGGTCGGTGAACAGTGAGACGGACATGGCTCCTCCTGGTGCGATCGGCCGGACGTCCCGTCCGGCGTCGAACTCCCTGGGATTCTACCAGAACGCCGCCGGCGCCGGACCAGCCGGCCGTGAGCAGTATCGAGGGCGGGTTGCGGTTCCACGTGGAACGCGGATCGCTGTTCCGCGAGCGCGTCGTGAATCGCCGCGGAGCCCGCAGCGAGAATCGTCCGCCATGAAACGTCCCCCATCGCGACCGGATCCTGGACCCAGGCGGGAAACCCTCGTCATCGCGGCGATGACAATCCTCGGCGGGATGCTCCGCCTCTGGTCGCTGGGCCGGCTGGGGCTCGTCCACTTCGACGAGGGGATCTATGCGATGGCCGGTGACTGGATCCAGTCGCCGAGCGGGATCGGCGGGCTTGATCCGACGGTGATCGCCTACGCGCCGCCCGGCTTTCCGTTCCTGGTCGGCCTGGCGTACGGAGTGCTCGGCCGGGGCGACGTCGCGGCGATCCTGGTGTCGATCGTCGCCGGCGTGCTGACGATCCCGGTGGCGGGCTGGCTGGGCTGGCGGACGTTCGGCCGTGGGGCAGGGGCCTCGGCGGCCGCACTCTGTGCGCTGGCGGGCCCGCACATCGCGTTCTCCCGCATGGCGCTGACCGACGCCTCGTTCCTGCTGGCCTGGCTGGTGGCCATCGGCGTGGGTCAGCGATTCCTGGAGCGACCGGGTCCGGCACGCGCTCTGGCCCTGGGCCTGGCCGTCGGGGTGGCCCAGCTCTTCAAGTACAACGGATGGCTCGCCGGCGCGGCGGTCGCGGCGTGCGCCGTGATCCTGACGCTCGCCCGCCCGCGCGACCGGACGGCCTGGCTCGCGCTGTGGGGTTGGGGGCTGCTGGCCGCGGCTGTCGCGGCCACCCTCTACTGGCCGTGGTTCCGGTTCGTCGAGGGGCACGGCGGATATGCCCGTTTGCTGGAGCATCAGCGCGGGTACATGGGCGGCCTGGCGGCCTGGCCGCGCTTTGCCGTAACCCAGCTCCGGCAGAACCACGCGCTGTCGGGCGGACCAGGGCTGTTGCTCGGCTCTGGGCTGGCGGCCGCACTGGCGATGCTGGCCGCTCGCGGAATTCGGGGCGGCGCACTCGCCGCGATGGCGTTCGCGATGATCGTCTCGGCTCTGGTCCTGGCCTTCGGCTTGCTCTTCGTCGCGTTTGTCGGGATCTGGCTCATGGCCGTGGGACTCCTTCGGCCGGTCGGCCGGTCGACCGGGCTGCTCATCATCGCCTGGCTTGGCCTGGCGGTCCTGACGCCGTTCTATCATCCCTATGCCCGGCTGCTGCTTCCGTTTCAATCGATGTCGTGGCTGCTCGCCGCTGGTCTCTTTGTCCGGCTTGAGGAGGGGATCGAACGCCTGACGGCGGTTTCCCGGCCCGGCACGATCGGCGGTCCGGCGAAGGTGCTGTTCGCGGCCGCCGCGCTCTGGATCCTGCCGACGTTGCTGGCCTTCACGGCCTACTGGGCCAGTTCGCGGAGCCTCGCCGATCTGCTCGAGCCCAGCGACTCGGTCCGCGCCGCCTGCCGCAAGATCACCGGCATCCTGCCGAGGAACCTGGAGCACCTTCGGCTGCTGGCGCGACCGCCGGTGACTTTCTACCTGTCGAGCAGCGCCGCCGTTTCGCCCCAGCCGACGCTCGAGCGCCTCCTGACAGGCGGCGACACGACGTCCTGGACCCTGATCGACGGAGCCATGATCGAGCAATCGGGCGAGGACCGTCGCCGGCTCGCCCGCGCCCGCGTCCGCTGGGATTTCGTCCGCGAGGTCCCGACCACCATGAACCTGCCGACTCTGCTGGATGTCGACCCTGGCGCTGCGACGAGGCGTGACCAGAACCCGAGGGCGTCCTTGCTGCTGTTCCGCCCGAAGCGAACCGGAGCCCGACGATGAGCCACGAGCCGCCGATCTCGCTCTGGCCGGACCCACGCGCCCTCGGGCCGGTCACCGACCTGTACGAGCTGACGATGATGGTCGGCTACCTGGCCTCGGGCATGGCCGGCAAGCTCGCGACGTTCGAGCTCTTCGTCCGCAAGATGCCGGCGAACCGGGCGTACCTGGTCTTCGCCGGTCTGGAGCAGGCGATCGGCGACCTGCTGCGGCTGGCCTTCTCGCCCGAGCAGATCGCGGCCATTCGGGGCTGGCCGGCGTTCCGGCACGTCCCGCGCGAGGCGATGGACGCGCTGGCCGCCATGCGATTCGAGGGGGACGTCTGGGCGATCCCGGAAGGGACCGTGGTCTTCCCCGGCGAGACGCTGCTGCGGGTCACGGCGCCGCTGGCGCAGGCGCAGTGGGTCGAGACCTATCTCGTGGCCTCGCTCGCCTATCCGACGCTCGTCGCGTCCAAGGCGGCGCGGATTGTCTCCGTGGCGGGCGGCCGCTCGCTCCAGGAATTCGGAGCCCGGCGCGGCCATGGCCCGCACACCGGCTTCCTGGCGGCGCGCGCGGCGTACATCGCCGGATTCGACGGGACGAGCCAGGCCGAGGCCGCGCGCCTGCTGGGTATTCCGGCGTCGGGGACGATGGCCCATTCGTGGGTCCAGGCGTTCCCAAACGAGGACTCGGCCTTCGCCGCGTTCGCGCAGACCTTTGGCGGTGCCGCGACGCTGCTGGTCGACACCTATGACACGCTCGAGGGCGTCCGCCGCGCCGCGGCGATCGAGCCGCCGATCCCCGCGATCCGGATCGACAGCGGCGACCTCGACGACCTGACGCGCCGGGCACGGGCGATTCTCGAAGAGAATCACCGATCCGGCGTGAAGATCATGGTCTCCGGCGACCTGGACGAGCACCGGATCGCGGCGCTCGTCGAGGCCGGGGCGCCGGTGGACGGCTTTGGCGTCGGGACCGAGCTGATCACCTCGCGCGACGCCCCCGCGCTGGGGATGGTCTACAAGCTGGTCGAGCTCGACGGCCAGGGGAAATACAAGCTCAGCCCGGCGAAGAGGACATATCCGATGGCGAAGCAGGTCTTCCGCCAACGCGACGCGAGCGGCCGCTTCGCCGGCGACCACGTCACGCGGGCGGATGAGATCGCCGACGGCGAGCCGTTGCTGGTCCCGATCGTCCGGGGCGGCAAGCTGGTCGAGCCGCTGCCGAGGCTCGAAGCCATCCGCGCCCGCTGCCGCGAGCAGCTCGCCGCCTTGCCGGCAAGGCTGCGTCCGCTCGATGCCCGGCCCGATTATCCGATCACGTACAGCGATCGGCTCGAGGCCGATGCGAGTCGGCTGATGTCCCCGCGTGAGCGCGATCAGGCCGGGAACTGAACTTTACACCTGGCGACTCACTCGATACGATCCCGGCCGATGGAGACTGGCGGCCCGACCTGCGCGGGCCGCGTCGCGTGGACCCGGCCCGGCTCGAGCCGGGTCGAGGGCAGGGGGGGCCATGGCCAGGATCATCAGCGTGGCCAACCAGAAGGGGGGCGTCGGCAAGACGACGACCGCGATCAACGTCGCCGCCGGACTGGCGAAGTCGGGCCGGTCGGCCCTGGTCGTGGACGTCGACCCCCAGTGTAACGCCACCAGCGGCCTGGGAGTCGAGCCAGCGGCGCGGCATCCGCTGCTCGCGGGACGGCCGCTGCTGGGCGAGGTGTCCGCCACCTCGCAGCCGGGGTTGTTCGTGCTGCCAGGCTCGCAGAGCCTGGCCGACGCCGATGCGCTGTCGGCCTCGAACCGGCAGCGGGCGAGTGCGCTGCGGCAGCAGCTCGGCGGTGAGCTCGGCCGGTTCGACTACGTGCTCATCGACTGCCCGCCGTCGCTCGGGCAGCTCACCCGGGCGGCGCTCGCGGCCTCGGGCGAGATCTACATCCCAATCCAGTGCGAGTACTTCGCGATGGAGGGCCTCTCGCAGATCGTCGAGCTCGCCCGCCAGTGCCGGTCGCGCGAGAACCCGCGGCTGGAGATCGGCGGGATCGTGCTGACGATGTTCGACCCGGCACTCGAACTGGCCAACGAGGTGGCCAGCGAGGTCCGCGAGTATTTCGCCGAGACCGTCTTTGAATCGATCATCCCGCGGGACGTCGCGATCAGCGAGGCCCCCAGCCACGGCCGGAGCGTGATGGATTACGCCCCAAGAGCCCGGGGAAGCCGGGCCTATACCGAACTCGTCATGGAGGTCATCGACCGTGAATCGTCGTCGTCTCGGACGCGGGCTGGAAGCCCTGCTCGGGCGTGAGGAAGGTGGCCTGGAACCGGGGTCGTATGACGGCGCCGAGCTGATCCAGGTCGCCGTCGATCAGGTCGACCCCAACCCGTTTCAGCCGCGCCGGCATTTCGAGCCAACGGAGCTCGCCTCGCTGGCCGACTCGCTCCGCCAGCACGGAATGCTCCAGCCGATCCTCGTCCGCTCCCTCGGCGGACGATACCAGCTCATCGCCGGCGAGCGCCGGCTGCGCGCCAGTGTCGAGGCGCAGCTCCACGAGATCCCCGCCCGGGTCCTCGACCTGGACGATCAGCGGGTCTTCGAGCTGGCGATGGTCGAGAACCTCCAGCGTGAGGACCTCAACGCCATCGACAAGGCCAAGGCGTTCCGCGAATACATC
>JAKAUH010000307.1 GCA_021818605.1 Planctomycetota bacterium | reverse complement strand
CGGACATCGAGGACATCGTCCCCCGATAGCATATAACGGCTTGCATCGCCCGGCCAGGAACGTCCCCGATCGGGCCGTGCAGGATCTGGCGGTCGCGCGGGTCGGGCGATCAGGTCTTCAGGACCAACGGAGCGGCGTCGGGCAGCCCGCCGAACTTCCGTTCGCGGGCCGAATAGGCCCGGCAGGCCTGGATCAGGTCGTCACCCCGGAAGTCGGGCCAGGGCTTGGGGGTGACCCAGAGCTCGGCGTAGGAGACCTGCCAGAGCAGGAAGTTGCTGATGCGCATCTCGCCGGCCGTGCGGATCATCAGGTCGGGATCGGTCATGCCGGCCGTGCAGAGGTACGAGGAAAACAGGGTCTCGTCGACCTGGTCGGGCTGGACCCGGCCGGCCCGCACGTCCTCAGCCAGGCGGCGGGCGGCGTCACTGATCTCGGTCCGCCCGCCGTAGTTCACGGCCAGGCAGAGCGTCATGCCGTCGTTCTGCGCGGTCTGGCGGGCGGTTCGCTCGTACTCGGCCAGCACGTCCCGCGGCAGGCCCTCGCGCCGGCCGATCATCGTCACGCGGACATTTTGCTCCATCAGCTCGCCGCGCTCCACGACCAGGAAGTGGCGGAGCAATCGCATCAGGAACGTCAGCTCGCGGGGCGGGCGCTTCCAGTTCTCGATCGAGAGGCAATAGAGCGTCAATTGCTCCAGTCCGAGCCGGCAGCCTTCCTCGACGACCGCGCGCACGCTCTGGATCCCGCGCCGGTGGCCGACGATCCGCGGCAAGCCCTGGCGCTGGGCCCACCGGCCGTTGCCGTCCATGATGATCGCGACGTGCCGGGGGAGCTGTTCGGGCCTCAAGCCGGCCGAGTCGATCCGAGCCAGTCCTTCCGCGGAAATCGACATGGGTCATCCTGGTCGAGAGATTGCCGGCAGCTCGATCGGTCCGGCGTACCGAACGCCGGTCAGGCCACCGGTGAGACCGCCGCCACGAGGGCGCCGAACATCGCCGTGCTGCGTTCAGGACTTTGAACGAATCGAGTGCGGAGCGCGGATAACGAAGTACGAATCAGGGGAGAGCAAGGCATCCTGAAGCGTGGCGAATTCCGGGATCCGCGCCTTGGACCCTACGCTCCGACTCTCACCGAACTTTCAGGTCAGGAGGATCGTCTGGCGGCGGTCGGGGCCGACCGAGACGATGCCTACCGTCACGCCAAGCTGCCGGCCGAGGAACGCGACATACTCCCGCGCCGCGGCGGGCAGGTCGTTCCACCGGCTGACCTCGGTGATCGGCTCGGACCAGCCGGGCAGCGTCTCGTAGACCGGTCGGCACCGCTCGAAGTCGCAGAGCGACGCGGGCAGGTCGTCCACCCGGCGGCCGTCGCGCTCGTAGGCCACGGCGACCTTCAGCTCCTCGAGGCCGGAGAGCACGTCCAGCAGCATGACCGCCAGCTCGGTCGACCCGCTGATCCGCGTGGCGTGGCGGGCCGCGACGACGTCGAACCACCCGCACCGCCGGGGGCGGCCGGTCACGGTGCCATATTCCCGTCCGACCTGGCGGATCCGCTCGCCGATCGCGTTGTCCTGCTCGGTTGGGAACGGCCCGCCGCCGACCCGCGTCGTGTACGCCTTGACCACCCCGATCCAGCGGTCGATCCGCCGCGTCGGCACGCCCGAGCCCGCCGCGATCCCCGCTGCGCTGCTGTTCGAGCTCGTCACATAAGGATAGCTGCCGTGATCGACGTCCAGCAGCGAGCCCTGCGCCCCCTCAAACAGCAGGCGGCGGCCCTGCTCGACGGCGCGATGCACCCAGACCGACGTATCGCAGACATACGGCCGCAGCCGCTCGGCGTACTCGAGATACTCCTCGGCCACGACGGCCGCGTCGAACGGTTTGAAGTCCGGCAGCATGGCGTCCAGCAGCCGGTTCTTGTAGTCCACGATCCGCGTCAGCCGCTCGCGGAATACCGACGGATGGTACAGGTCGGCGACCCGGACCCCATGCACCCGACCGACCTTGTCGCGGTAACACGGGCCGATCCCGCGGCGGGTCGTGCCGATGTGGTCGGCGGCGTCCGCCGACTCCTCCGTCAGCCGCTCCTCTTCCAGGTGATACGGCAGGATCACGTGCGCCCGGTCGCTGATGTGCATCCGGCCGCCGATGTCCACGCCCTGCGACTCGAGCGTCGCCAGCTCTTTCAACAGGGCCGGCGGATGGATCACCACCCCGTTGCCGATCACGCATTCGATCCCCGGACGCAGGATCCCGGTCGGCACCAGCGAGAGCTTGTAGGTCACTCCATCGTGCACCACCGTGTGTCCGGCATTCGCCCCGCCCTGATACCGCACGACCACGTCGTGCTGGTCGCAGAGCAGGTCGACAATCTTCCCCTTGGCCTCATCTCCCCACTGGAGACCCACCACGCACGTCGAACCCACGGTGCCCTCTCTCCTGCATCAACCACGGAGGCCAGGCCGTCACTTGGCGGCGTAAAGTCACAAGGTAACGCCGCCCGCTCGCGGCGTCAATCACGCGGGGGCTGGGCAAGCAGGAGAAACTGGACGACCGCTACGGTTTAAAGGGTCTCTGGCGAATCCTTTCGCGGGGTTCAACTGGGCCCGGTCGATCTGAGTCGGATTCTCAGGTCCTTCTTGCCGGCGGGGATGTCCTTGACCTCTTGCCTGGCAAACCCGGCTGCTGTCACAACAAAGGTGTAGTATCCGGCGGGCAGGTCGTCAAAGCGGAATCGGCCCTCGGAGTCGACGGCGAGCGGCCTGAGCCATTCGCACGACGCGGAGAAAACGGTGGTGTCCTCGACGCGGTCCCACTGGTCGGCGCGGACGGTGGCGCCGGGGACCGGCTTGCCCTCCTCGTCGAGGATGCGACCCGCGATGACGCGGCCGTCCGCCAGCATGATCTCGATCGAGGCCGACTCGGCGCTCGGGTCGAGCACGACGCTCTTCTCGGCCCAGGCCTTGCCGGGCGCGGTGACGCGGACCTTGTATTTGCCCTTGCAGAGCTTGCTGATCACGCGGCGGCCATCAGCGTCGGTCGGGCCGGCGGCGCCGGGCTGGTCGCCGTACCGGTAGCTCGAGCACGACCTGGGACCGGACGTTGGCAGGATCGTGAGCCAGAGCTGGGGGTTGACCTGCGCGCCGGCGACGGGCTCGCCCCTGGAGTCGACCACGCGGCAGGCGATCTCGCCCTGCGGGTCCGCGGCCAGGGCGCGGGCGACCTCGTCCTGGAACATCTTGAGCGCCGCGGGGCGGGCCTCGGGCGGAATCCGGGGAGGATCCAGTGTGAGCGGACGGAGTTCGTGCAGGCCGCTGGCCCTGGCGAGCAGCGGTAGTAGTGTCCTGAGGATATCGCGGCCGCCCCGGGCGTGGACAATCCCGTTGTGGTCCACCACGACCGCCGCGGGGATCCGGCCAACGCGAAACGCCGACGCCGTCCGTCCCCGGTCGTTCGGATCGGCCTCGTCTACCAGGAGGGAATACTCGAGCTCGTAGGCCAGGGCGGCCCGTTTCCACTCGTCAATGTTGGTGCCGGGCGGCTCGACGACGAGGATCTCGAGTCCCGCCGCCCTGTACTCCGAATCCAGCCGCTTCAGTGCCGGGGCGAGCTGGAGCCGGCTCGCGGTTGTGCCGTCGTCGAAGACGATCAGCACAACCTTGCCCGACAGCGCGGTGAAGTGGGGAATCCGGGCGCGGATCCAGGCCGCGACCCGGACGATCGGCGGCGGCTTGCCCGCCAGCGGCCCCTCGTCGACGGGGGCCAGCTTGCCCAGCGGCGAGAGGTCCGTCCGCGGCCAGTCGAACCGGCTGAGCAAAAGCGCGCCGACCTCAGGCCACCACGGGTCGTTGAAGTAGGTGAGCCCACGCCCCGGGTCGACCACCACGACGCCACTCGGCAGCTCGAAGCCGAGCGAACCCGGATCCACCGCGCCGGCGGTCCGGCAGGCAACGACCTGGATCGACCGCCGCAAAAATGGCCGGGTTGCCCCGTCCGTGCGGACGCTCATCCGCTGGTACTCGATCCGCCCGGGTGCCCAGAGTCCCGGCGCGACCTGCCGGACGTCGTGCAGGTCATACGTCGCCTGGACCTTCGCTCGGACCGGCTCGCTCCGCCGGATCGGCAGGTAGCCCTCGCCTGGCGAGATTACGACCGTCGCGCCGCTCACACCGGCCTGACCGATCTCGACGACGTAGCAGGGCCGACCCGCGACGGCCTCCGCCCGAATCGCGACCGGCAGTCCACCCGGCCCGACGCGATCGAGGAGCCCCAGCCACTGGTCGGACCGGTCCCAGAACAGGCGGCTCGCCGTCCAGGCGCGGGGATCGTCGTGCGTCTCATGCAGGACCACGCGCTCCTTGTCGACCAGCCAGTCGTAGGACAGGCCACCGTCGAACCCGGTGATCCAGTGCTCGGGCGTGAGCCGGGCGGAGCCCTCGTTCGGCCGCCGGCCGTCGTACTCGGCGCGCCAGCGCAGGCCGTCGCTGGCGAAGCGGACAACCCCGCCATGCACCACCAGGATCGGCCGTTGCTCGTCGGGCTTCCCCTCGTTCCGCTCGAACTTTCCATTTGTGTCAAGGACCTCGTCGAACCGGGCCTCGAAGTAACCTCGGTCGTCGTAGGCCGCACGGGCCGCGCGGACCTTCGCGGCGAGCTCCTTCGGCGTGATGGGGGGCAGTGGGGCCGCGGGCGACGGACGAGCGCCCGGCTCCTGGCCGATGGCCGCGCCGGCCGGACCCCGGCCGGCGACGAGGATCAGGGTGATGAGAACCGCGAACCGCCGTCTTGCTCCGCTCATGGAACGCCCTCCACCCGGCCGCCGCCGGTCGTCGATCCTCACGGTGCACCGCCGAGCAAGGCCATCCCCGCGGCGAACGCCTCGTGCCAGCCGGCCGAGTCGCGAATTGCGTCGAGGGACACGGGCGGACGGGGCTCGGGCACCGGCTCGCGGAGCGCGAGCTGCGACCAGGCGACATCTCGCCAGCCCCCACACTTGTACCCGACGTTCCGGTAGATTCCCACCAGCTCGAAGCCCAGCGCCCGATGCAACCCCTCGCTGCCGGGGTTCGGCAGTGTCACCCCGGCCATCGCGCTGGTGTACCCCTGGAGCCGCAGCAGGGCCAACAGTGTCGTGTAAAGCGCCCGGCCCAGCCCCGACCGGCGCCGCCCATCCCGCACGTAGGCCGAGACGTCGACCGACCAGAGATAGGCCGCCCGCTCGCGGTGCTTGCTGCCGTACGCATAGCCGAGGATCAGGCCGCCGTCGTCGACCACCAGCCAGGGATAGGCCGGCAGCACGGCCGCGATCCGACGTCGGATCTCGTCGAGGCTGGGGGCTTCGGTCTCGAACGACACGGGCGTCTCGCGGCAGAACGGCCCGTAGATCTCGAGGATCTGGGGCGCGTCAGCGGCCGTCGCGAGCCGGATCGTCCTCGCCATGCATTCGCTCCCGCTGGAGCTTCGGTCAGGCACGCTCCCCGATCAAACGGCGGAAATCGTCGAAAAGATAGGCGCTGTCGTGCGGCCCGGCGGACGCCTCGGGGTGATACTGGACGCTAAAGACCGGCAGTCGGTGGTGGCGCAGGCCCTCAAGCGTCTGGTCGTTGAGGTTCACGTGGCTGGGTTCGACGTCGCCGGGCAGCGTGTTCGGATCGACGGCGAATCCGTGGTTCTGCGTCGTGATCTCGACCTTGCCGGTGAGCTGGTTGCGCACCGGGTGATTGGCCCCACGATGGCCGAACTTGAGCTTGAACGTCCGGGCCCCGAACGCCTGGCCCAGGAGCTGATGGCCCAGGCAGATGCCGAAAATCGGGATCCCCCGCGAGTCGGCCGCCGATCGAACCAGCGTGCGCAGGTTCGCGACCACCTGGCCGAGGGCCGAGGGATCGCCCGGGCCGTTGGACAGGAAGATCCCGTCCGGCTGGTGATCGAGCACCTCTTCGGGCGAGGTGGAACCCGGCACGACGGTGACCCGGCAGCCGATGTCGGCCAGGTGGCGCAGGATGTTCCACTTCATGCCGAAGTCGAGCGCCACGACGTGCGGCCGGCAGGGTTCCGGCTGGCCCTCCACCCGTTCGCCCGGCTCTCCGGGCGCGACGAGCCGGTAGGTGGCGTCGAGGCCGCGTTCCCACGAGTACGGCGCCTCGGGCATCACCTCGCTGGCCAGGTCGCGTCCCACCAGCCCGGGGCTGGCCTTCGCCTTCTTGACCAGGCTGGCGTCGTCGAGGTCGGTCGAGGAAAGGATGCCCTTCATCGCCCCGCGCTCGCGGGTCAGGCGCACGAGTGCCCGGGTGTCGAGCCCCTCGATCCCGACGATCCCGTTCCGCTCGAGGTACGCCTCGAGTGAGCCGTCCGCCCGGAAGTTGCTGACGCGCCCGCTCAGCTCGCGGACCACGAAGCCGCGCACCCAGGGCCGGCGGCTCTCGGCATCCGCGTCGTTGACCCCGTAATTGCCGATCTGCGGATAGGTCATCGCCACGATCTGGCCGTGATACGAGGGATCCGTCAGGATCTCCTGGTATCCCGTCATGCTCGTGTTGAACACGACCTCGCCGTCGACCTCGCCACGCGCACCGAAGGCGACCCCGGTGAACACCGTCCCGTCCTCGAGCGCCAGTTTCGCGACATCCATCCCGACCGCTTACCCCCATTTGACAAGTTGAAGCCCCGAGCCTTCCCCGGTCGGCCGATCCAGTGTACGCATCCACGCCGCGGCCCGTCGATAGCTCCGCCCACGACCGGGCGACCGGCCTCGATGTCGATCGACCATTCCCCCTCCGGCACGCCACGCCCGCGGGAGCCTTCTTGACCCCGCGAACCGCCCATCCTAAGATCGATTCCGAGTTATGCATGTTTTTCGGAGACAAATTGACTCCGGCTCCATCGAGGTGACTTCCATGCCGAGGAAAGCCGCGGGATCGAAGAGTGTCGGCCACAGTGCAACGGGCGCGGTGGACACGGCCGTCCAGGCGGCGCGCGACGGCGCCGCGGACGCGAAGGCCGCCGTCGATCGGGCGTTGCCGGCCATCGCGCAGTTCATGTCGCGGTTCGTCTACACGACCAGCTACTCGCTGTCCTACGGGATCGTCTTCCCGGCGCTCCTGATCGCGCGGGCCATCCCGAGCGACAACCCGCTGGTCCACGGCCTGGTGGACGGCGCCCAGGCCGCGCGGGACATGGTCGAGGACTGGCAATTCGGCCGGTCGGACGCGCCCGCAGCCCAGCCGGCACTGCACTGAGGCCGGCGGACGACCTGCCTGGTCTGGCCTGGTCTGGTCTGGTCTGCCCGGGACTGGTCTGTTTACGCGACCCGATCGCCGTCCCACTCGGGCGGCGGCGCGGGGCCCAGGCGCGCGAGTCCCAGCGCGGCGAGGTTTGCCAGGATCACGCCGACCGCCAGGAGCGACGACCGGAGCCGCGCGTCGTCGGGCTCGTCAGCGAGCACGAGCAGACCAGGCCCGATCGTGCGGATGTCCGCCCAGGTCGTGAAGAGCAGGGCGGGCGCCAGGTTGGTCGCGGCGAGCAGGGCTGCCAGCAGGAACGCGCTGATCCATTGCCGCGGGCGGAGCGACGCCAGCCCGCGAGCCCGCGCCCGCGAGGCGCCCGCCAGAATCGCCGCGTCGAGGCCCGTCCGCGTCTCGAGCGGATTCGCCTGGACCACCAGCCGCCAGCGCGGCAGGAGCCGGCTGCCGACCGACAGCGCCACCGCGGCCGCGAGGATCGCGCGGGGATTGCGCGCGGCGTCGAGTTCGCCCGCGACGGCAACGACGTATCGTGCCAGACCCGACCCGGTCGGCACCGCATGCTCCATGGCCGTCGCCAGCGCGATGAGCAGGCCGGGCAGAGCGAGGATTCCCACGCCCTGCACCAGGGGCGGCATCGCGGCGAGCCGGCCGGCGAACCGCGAGCGGAACGTCGCCCCCAGCCGCGAGCCAGCATCGGGACGGAGCATCCAGCCCAGGGCCAGCACGACCGCGCCCGCCTCGATCCCCAGCCAGATCGACTCGGCAACCAGGTGCGGGACCGGAGGCCCCACCAGCCGGCGAACCCATTCGTGCAGCGATCCTACCCCGGCGACGCCGGCGAGATTGGCTCCGACCACCACCGCAACCAGCCCGACCGCGGGGAGCCAGCCGGCGATCACCGCGAAGGTCAGCGCGGCAATCCGAATCGCCGCCGACGGTGCCGCGCCCCGGGGCGCCGGGAGCACGGCGAGCCCGGGAACCAGCCCATTCGTGGCGGCCTCCGCCAGTCGTAGCGGTCCGCCCCACGTTCTGAGCAGCCATCGGGCCGCGAACGAGATCACCGCCGCCATGGCCGTCCAGACGGCCAGCCTCGGGAACGGCGCGGGCCGCGCGGCGGACTCGACAATCTGGTAGGCGAGTGTCCGTCGCAGACCGAGGATCAGAGGCGCCCCCGGCTCGAGCAGGGCCATCGGGAACACGATCGCCGCCGCCCGCGCGACTCGCGGCCGGATGATCGGCCAGGTCACGCGATACCAGGCCCCCAGGCGCCCCGCACCCGAGAGCCGGGCGGCATCGAGCCACGTCGCCCCAACCCGATCCACGCCCGCGCCCGTCGCCAGGGCCACGAGCGCCACCGCCGCGGGCAGGGTTGACCAGGCCCACCACCCCCACGCCGGAAGGCTGTTCCAACTCTCCAGGCTCAGGCCCCCGCAGGCCGCCGCCCTCCAGGACTCTGGCATCGGGTGCGCCCCTCGGCCCGCCACCAGGTTCACGGTCCCAAGCGCCAGACATGCAGGGCTCGCCGCCAGCATCGAGGCGAGCATCGCCCGGAGCGTCCCTCCGCCCCACGACCGGCTTCGCCCCACCGCCATCCCCACTCCCACGCCCAGGACCAGCGACGCTGCCGTCACCACGACGGCGAAGATCAGGCTGTTCCGCACGCACGTCCTGGCGAACGGGTCGGACACGAAAAGCGCCAGCGAGAACCACGGCGGGCGCAGGGCGCCGTCCTCGCCGCGGTCGACCAGCACGGCGAGCCCCAGCGCCGCCGCCGGGAGCACCGCCAGCGCCCCCGCGATCATCCCGATCGCCCCTCGTGCCCATCGGTATCCGACCATGCCGCCTCGACCCTCGTCTCCCGCTTGCCCACCTCGACTCACCACGCCACGCCCTGTACGGCAGGCCAACATCCTAGCAGACCCGGGCACCACCGTGGATGAGCGCTGACCATTCGAATTCCCTCGGGATCGCGACCGCCGTGGCGATGCAATGGCCTCGGCTGTCCTTCTCGCGCAATTACCAAAATCCCCGGCGCCGGGCGATTTCCGATCCAGATTCCCAGTCGCGTGGACGTGTCCATCTTTTCACGAACCGGCGGCGTGGCGCAGCCTGGCACGGTTTCTGCATTGCTCTTCCTCCACCGAGGGTCGGCTCTCATAGGTTACGGCCCTCCTCGTCGTTTGGACCTCCATCCTGGATAAACCGTGCCCGGCGTCTGGGACCTGAAAAGGTTCACCGTTCGTGCACGGCCGAGCATACAACCCGCCCGGGGATTCCGTACCATGCGCAGCAGCAAGAGAGTAAAGCAGACCTTCCGGCCCTCGATGATCGATTCGACCCTGGAAGACCGAGTGGTCCTGAGCGATACCGCTGCCACGGCGGGCGTGCAGCCGGCCGTCTACCAGTTGAAGCCGTCGATGGTCTACGCCGAGCTGGGCCTCACGCCGCCGCCCGCGGCGACGCCGATCAGCCCGGTTCTCGCCCGAGAGCTGGCCGCCCACAACCTGCCGGTGCGGCTGGTGCACAAGGCATTCCGGCAGCAGGTTCACCTCGCCAGCCAGGACCTCCGCTCGGCGGTCCAGTCTCAGATTGCCCAGCTCTATGCCAACGGATCGACCCCCACGGCGCAGCAACTGGCCAACTTCCGGGCCGGGATCGCGGGTGACCTCAACGCCACCGCGCTGCGGCTCTCCACCCAGGCGTCGCTATTGCCGCGCTCGAGCCACCTCTGCACTAAGATCCAGAAC
>JAKAUH010000521.1 GCA_021818605.1 Planctomycetota bacterium | reverse complement strand
CGATCTGTGCCGGCTTTCGTGGCCGCAGAGGCTTGAGGGGGCTCGCCAGAATGACGGCGGGCGCCTGATCGTGGTGACCACCAGCGACGGACTGGCATCGAGCCGGCTGCTTCATCCCGACCTGCACAAGCTCTTCAGCGGGCCGCTCGGCAGCCCCTTTCGCGCGGGCATCCCCGACCGTGATACCCTCATCATCTACTCCGACCGCCGCAGTCTGCGCCAGCGGACCGAGCGACAGTTGAAGAAGGACTTCAAGTCGTCGAGCTACTCGATTACTCCCCGGCCGTTCCTCGTCACGGCCGACGGCATCGCGCCGGCGCCGAGATGATCGGCCTGAAGACCGTGAGCGAAACCGCCCCGACCAGAAGCCTCAGGCCATTCACAGGATGGCATGAAGCACATCGCCCCGGCTGATCGGTTGCGGACGGCCGAGCGGGTCGTGATACTGGGTCTCGGGGGAATGGCCCAGGCAGTGGAAGATCGTGGCCGAAAGGTCCTCCGGGCGCACGAGCCCCTCGGCGGGATGGGCTCCGATCCGGTCCGATGACCCGTAGACCTGACCGCCCCGGACGCCTCCGCCGGCCAGCGTCACCGAGAAGACCGAACCCCAGTGGTTGCGGCCGCCGTTGCCGTCCAGGCGAGGCGAGCGGCCGAACTCGGCCATGCAGACCACCAGCGTCTCCTCCAGCATCCCACGGCGATGCAGATCCTCGAGCAGGGCCGAGTAGGCCCGATCCGTGGGCGGGCCGAGCACGTTCTTGAGCCGGGCGGATTCCTGGCTGTGGCTATCCCAGCAGGGGTTGGCCGGCGGTTCGTCGGGACCTCGATACCAGTTGACCTGCACCAGCCGGACGCCCGCCTCGACCAGTCGTCGGGCCAGGAGTACACCCTGCCCGAATGGCGAATTGCCATAGCGCTCCCGGCTCACCGCCGGCTCGTCCTCCAGCCGGAACGCCTGGCGCGTCTGCGACGAGCCCAGCAGGTCGAACGCCTGGCGAGCCTGGGCGTCGAAGGTCCGGGAACGCTCGAGGGTGTCGAGCCGTCGCTGCAGGTGGTCGAGTAGCTCCCGGCGCCGGTCCAGTCGGACCTGATCGATGTCAGCGGGCAGGGCGATCTCCTGGATCGCGTTTCCCTCGCCGGAGAGTCGCGCATTCAGGAGCCACGGGTCGCAGGCTCGTCCCAGAAAGCCCGCGTCCTGCCCCGGCCAGACGCTTCCATCCGTGTTGAAGATCCGGTGGGGCAGCGTGACGGCCGACGGCACCGCCCCGCCGGGCTGGCCGATCCTGCGGACGACCGCACCCAGGCTGGGAGCGTCATTGGGCGCGCCGGGATTGGCGTTCTCGAAGTTCTTCGGCTGGTGAGGCCGCCCCGTGAGCATGTAATACCCGCTGGACGAGTGGGCGTTGTCGCCCGTCGAGACGGCCCGCAGGATGCAAACCTTGTCGGCCGCCAGGGCGGTGCGCGGGAGCAGTTCCGAGATCGACAGGCCGGGGACCGTCGTGGCGATCGGACGAAAGTCCCCGCGAACCTCGGACGGTGCGTCCGGCTTGGGATCCCAGGTCGAGTGCTGGGGCGGCCCGCCCATGAGAAACAACAGGATGCACGACCTGGCCCGGCTGAACGACGAGGCACGACCGTCCGGACGGTCGGCCGCCCCACCCGCCCCAGCCAGGTCGGTCAGGTTCAAGCCCGCGCCAAGAAGGCCCAGGCCGCCGATGCGCATCACCTCGCGCCGGCTGATGCCGTCGCACAGACGCACGCCAGGTCCGAGCAAGTGAAACATCCGGGCCTCGAGATCGTGGGTCCAGGGACTGAATAACCTTTGTTGAACAACGCTGACTGTAACGATGCCAGGGATTTGCTTCAATCGCGAAGACGCCACCGCCGCCAGGTCGGGCCCATGCGGGACGGGCGTCGGGATCGGCGGTCGCAACCGATCTGGCTCGTCCGCAGAGCGCCAGGATAGTCCGACCGCCGCGTGCAACCGGGCCCGTCGACACCGTGGCATCGTGCGGAATCCTGGGGTATGGTGCCGTAGAGCCGGGCCTGGGATCGAACAACCCAGGACGCCTCTCGCACGGCGGTGCCTCGGGGACTCTCATGAACCATCCTGTTCGAGCGATTGCTCTCGCCTGCCTGGTTTTCTCGTCAGCCCGTATTTGGGGAGCCGAGCCGCCGCCGGTCCCGCGTGGCTACTCGATCCCATTGATCGACCTGGCCGGGCAGGGGCATCGGCAGATCGTTGTGGACCGAGAGGAGGGCCAGTATCTCGGCCATCCCACCACCGTGCTGCTCGAGGACGGCAAGACACTCCTCGTCGTCTACCCTAAAGGGCACGGACGGGGCGCGATCGTGCTGAAGCGGAGCACCGACGGCGGGCTCTCGTGGTCGGAGCGGCTCCCCGTGCCCGAGAACTGGTCCACGTCCCAGGAGACGCCGACGATCCATCGGGTCGTCGATCGCCGGGACAAGAAGCGGCTCATCCTGTTCTCGGGCCTCTACCCGATCCGCCAGTCGGTTTCCGAGGACCACGGCCGCACCTGGACGCCGCTTGAGCCAATCGGCGACTTCGGCGGCATCGTCGCCATGAGCAGTGTCGAGCGGCTCAAGAACGGCGATTCCATGGCGCTGTTCCACGACGACGGAAGATACCTGCACGCCGGCGGCCGAGCAGGTAAATACCTCGTCTACAAGACGATCTCGCACGACGGCGGTTTGACGTGGGACCGGCCGAAGGTCATCGCCGGGCATCCAGTAGCCTATCTCTGCGAGCCGGGCCTGATTCGCTCGCCCTACGGCCGACAAATTGCCGTGCTGCTGCGGGAAAATGGCCGCAAGCTCAACTCCTTCGTCATCTTCTCGAACGACGAGGGCCGAACCTGGTCGGCGCCTCGAGAGTTGCCGGGCTCGCTGACGGGCGACCGGCATGTCGGCAAGTCTGGACCGGACGGCCGTCTCTTCATCTCGTTCCGCGACACCACGCATGACAGCCCGACACGGGGCGACTGGGTCGGCTGGGTCGGCACCTACGACGACATCGTGGCTGGCCGGGAGGGTCAGTATCGGGTGCGGCTGATGGACAACCACAAGGGGGTAGACTGCGCCTATCCCGGGGTGGAAGTCCTTCGTGATGGCACCTTCGTCGCCACCACCTACGGCCACTGGACGGACGACGAGCCGCCCTACATCGTCAGCGTGCGGTTCACGCTGGCCGAGCTGGATGATCTGGCGAGGGTCCGACCAGGAACCGATCCCAGGGCGGCGCGAGCCACGACGATGCCGACCACCCCGGAGCGGCCGCGGCTCCTTGTCCTGACGGACATCAGCAGCCTGACCGCTGGAGTCGCCGAGCCGGACGACGGCCAGTCCATGATCCGCCTGATGCTCTACACCAACGAGTTCGACATCGAGGGCCTGATCGCCTCGTCGAACATGGGCCACGGGAGGAAGGTGAGGCCCGACCTGATCCGCCGCGTGCTGGACGCCTATGGCGCAGTCCAGCCGAATCTTGCCCTTCATGACAGGCGCTACCCTCCGGCCTCGAAACTCGCCGCAGTCATCAAGGCCGGCCAACCAATCGCCACGCCAAAGTTGCCAGTCGAGCGGAGCATCGGCGAAGGGAAGGATACCGAGGCGTCCGAGTGGATCATCCACGTCGTCGACCGCGCCGATCCCCGGCCGCTGCGGGTCGTGATCTGGGGCGGCTCGGCCGACCTGGCACAGGCGCTCTGGAAGGTCCGTCGGACTCGCAGCGCGGAAGAACTCCAGCGGTTTCTTTCGAAGCTGCGGGTGCACGCGATCGGCGACCAGGACTCCACCGGTCCGTGGATCCGGCAGCAGTTCCCCGACCTGGAGACGATCACCCAGCAACGGGCCTTCCGAGGGATGTACCGGGGTGGCGATCGAAGCCTGGTCTCGCCCGAGTGGGTCGAGGCCAACATCCACGGCCATGGACCGCTGGGAAATCTCTATCCCAGTTACAACGGCGGCGACATCTGGTCAGGAAAGCTGGGTCCGGTCCGGGGGATCAAGGAGGGGGACACACCTTCGTTTCTCTCGTTGATCCCAAACGGCCTGACCGACCTGGAGCATCCCTGGCTCGGAAGCTGGGGCGGGCGGTTCGCCGGCAAGACGAGGCACCTGACCGACATCGCCGATACCGACCTGGACACCTCGCACGACCCTGACCCGCGGATGTCGTCGGTCTACCGATGGCGCTCGGCCCTCCAGGCCGATTTCGCCACACGGCTGGACTGGTGCATCCAGCGCCCTGACGACGCCAACCACCCGCCGATCGCCCGCATCGCCGGGGCGCGAGTGCTGAAGATCCGCGCGGGCACATCGGTGGATCTCGACGCGTCGAGTTCAACCGACCCGGACGGCCACGACCTCGACTTCGGGTGGAGCATCTATCCTTTCGCCCCCGACCTGGCGAGCCACGTTGTCATCGAGGGTCGGGACTCACCGAGAGCGCGGATCGTGGTTCCGGCAAAGCTGGCGGGCCGCACGATCCCGATCCTGCTGACCGTCACCGACCGCGGCAAGCCGAGGCTGACCCGTTATGGTCGAGTTCTGATCCGGGCTGAATGACCGCTCCAGCCGATCCGCCTCGTTGCGCTCACCACATGCTGACGATTTTCCCGGGATTCAGGATGTTCAACGGGTCCCAGGCCGCCTTGAGCCGGCGCATCAGGTCGACTCCGGCCTCGCCGAACTCCTCGGCGAGCAGCGGGATCTTGTGCATGCCGACGCCGTGCTCGCCGGTGCACGTCCCTTCCGATTCGAGCGCCCGTCGCATGACGCGCTGATTGAGTTGCTCGGCCTCCGCCATCTCGGACGGGTTGTTCGGATCGGCGAGAATGATGCAGTGGAAGTTGCCGTCGCCGACATGGCCGAGAATCGGGCACATAAGTGAGGAGGTCCGGGTCTCCTCGATCGTCGCGGCGATGCACCCGGCCAGCCGGGAGATCGGCACGCAGGCGTCCGTCACGAATGCCCGCGCGGCCGGCCGGAGCTGAAGGATGGCCGGGAAAGCCGAGTGTCGCGCGTCCCAGAGCCGGGCACGAGCCGCTGGGTCAATCGCCCACTCAAAGTCGAGCCCGCCGTGCTCGCGCGCGACTACCTGGACGGCCTCGGCCTGCTCCGCGACGCTCGACACGGTGCCATGGAACTCGAGGAAGAGCGTCGGCCGCTCCTGAAGGTCGGTGAGGCTGTAGCGGTTGACCGCGGCAACAGAGAGCGCGTCGAGCACCTCGGCGCGCGCGATCGGAACGCCGCGCTGGATCGTTCGGATCACCGTGTCGACCGCCCCCGCAACATCGGGGAACGCGCAGACCGCCGCTGAGACGGCCTCGGGCTGCGGGTAGAGCCGGACCGTGACCTCGGTGATGATGCCGAGCGTCCCCTCGCTCCCGACGAAGATCCGCGTGAGGTCGTACCCTGCCGACGACTTCTTCGCCCGGCCTCCCGTGCGGATGACCGCTCCGTCGGCCGTGACGACCTTTAGCCCGACGACGTTCTCACGCATCGTGCCGTAGCGGACCGCGGCCGAGCCCGACGCGCGGGTGGCAGCCATCCCGCCAAGCGTGGCGTCCGCGCCGGGGTCGACCGAAAAGAACAGCCCAGACCCCTCGAGCGCCGCGTTCAACTGCTTGCGTGTCACGCCGGCCTCGACGGTCGCGGTGAGGTCCTCCGCGTTCAGCGCGACGACCCGGTTCATCCGGGACAGATCGACGGTGACACCTCCCTCGACGGCCATGATGTGCCCCTCAATCGACGTCCCCGCGCCATAGGCGATGATGGGCACACGATGGCGGGCGCACAGACGCACGACCTCGGCAACCTCCTCGACGCTGGCGGCGAAGACGACGCAATCCGGTGGCGTCGTATCATAAGGGGAATCATCCCGGCCGTGCCGCTGCCGGTCAGAGTCGCCAGTACTGAACCGCTCGCCGAATCGCTCTCCGAGCACCTGCAGGAGATCTGGGGGCGCGGGGCGCCGACGGACAGGCGAGACGTCTGCGCGGGGCTGCATTCGCATCCTCCTCCGGGCCGATCACGTGGAAAACCCGACCCCGATCCAGAGACGCCACGACCTCAGGTCGGTCGGGGATTCTTGCCCGACCTTCAGGGCACGTCGAACGCGAACGCCCAACCGGCTCTCATGCCTGCGGAAGACCGAGGACATCCAGAACTCGCTGAAGGCCCACCCTGCCCGACCACATTTGCCACGGGGGTCGTCGTGCTATGATTGGGGAAATCGGTAGCTGGGCGGCTGAGGTTTTCCTGCAGGTTGGTCGTCGATGGAAACACGCTCGTCGCCGAGAACGTGTCCTGATTGCGGCTCGCACCGGCAAGCCCGGATCGTCTACGGGCTGGTCGAGACGACCGCCGATCTACGCGCCCGGCTCGAGGCCGGATCGCTTGTCCTGGGCGGATGCTGCATCACCGGTAATGACCCCGAATGGCACTGCCGGGATTGCGGGCGAAAGTGGGGCACCTCCGAGCAAACTCGGCAAATGATCGAATGGGCCGACTCGCGGGAATCGAAGAAGCCCACCCCCCTGTGGAAGCGGCTCCTGTTCTGGATCCTGGCGGCGCCGTTCTTCATCCCGCTCGTGTTGTTCGGGTTCAGCTTGCTCGTGACCGCAGGAATCGTCAGGGCAAAGAATCATTGCGAGCGGCTCGTTCGAGGTGACCTGGCCGTACGCCGAAGCAGGCCCGGCCCACCAAACCACCATACCGTATCGGGGCCGGAACATGAGGGATCATGACGAGAGCCCGTCCGCACACACCGGATGAGTTCAACCATCGAGTTCTCGGCCGAACAGGGGATGCTGGAGCGGTGGGAGTGTCGTCACCTTCGCTCCTCTCGCTGTCCGGCGGGCGGGTTCAGTGTTCTGGTGAGACGGAAAGAAACCCATGTCTTGTCGTGAATGACGATCACCCGTCGTGGATGACGATCACCCTGTCGCGCGTGCGAGCGGCCCACCCGGATCGCCCATGAGGCCTACCGGGAGGCCCGCTGGTCTGACGACATCGGTCAGAGTTCAACCGACCATCTTCTTGACGATCGTGGTGAGCTTCAGTCCTGCGTCGGTCAGGTGGTAGTAGTTGTTCTTTCCCTCACGCCTCGGGGCGATCAGCCCGCCGTGCCGTAGCAGGGCGAGGTGGTGGCTGACGGCCGGCTGACTGTAGCCCAACTCGGTGGCGAGCCCACCGACATGCTGGTCGCCATCGGCAAGCAACGTCAGGATCCGGAGCCGGGTCGGGTCGCTCACCTGCTTGAGCAGGGCCGCCGCTCGTTGGATGCGCCTGAGCCGGTCGCCAGCCCCCGACTTCTTCGCTTGAGCCGGCCTGGTCCCCAAACTTCTCGCTGGGGTCGTCTCTACCGCTCGCCTCGCCGTGGTCGCCTTCACGGAACTCCTCGCTGTTTTCGCCTTCACAATCGCCATCGGTTTTCCCCTCCGCACCAGACCCCACCTCACCCCGGGCCGGCGCCGACCGCCGCCCGATTCACCCGCCCCGAATGTCGGGGGCACCGCCGCACTGCGGGCGGTACACACGGGTCTAATCCTCATGCCTTTTCCCATCATAACCGATCGCCTGTCCTGATCAACATCCTTTGTCCTGGCAAGGCAAGCGCGCCAAGGCCGCGTTGCACCTCCTCGTCACGGACCGTCTGGAGAATTGCAGGACATGCGTGCGAGATTCGACTCGGGGCTGGATGATTAGAACCGTAGGACGTCCTTCGGCGAGCCGATGACGAGCGGGGAGGTGAAATCGTGGAGGCGGTGATTCTCGTGGGTCTGCAGGGCGCGGGCAAGTCCTCGTTCTACCGGGAACGCTTCTTCAACACCCACCAGCGGATCAGCCTGGACCTGCTCCGGACCCGCCACCGAGAGCGGCGTTTTCTCCAGTTTTGCGTCGAGACCCGCCTGCGCTTCGTCGTGGACAACACCAACCCCACGCGGGCCGACCGGGCCGTCTACATCCAGGCCGCAAAAGAGGTACGCTTCCGGGTGGTGGGCTACCACTTCCAGTCCCGAGTCGAGGACTGCATGCGGCGGAACGAAAACCGGCCCACTCCCCAGCGCGTGCCGTATCAAGCGATCCTCGGAACCGCGGGCCGGATGGAACGCCCCTCCATCGAAGAGGGATTCGATGAACTCTATTACGTCAAGATCGACGAGACCTGCGGGTTCGTGGTCGAGGGATGGCGCGACGAGCATTGATAGCCTTGAAAGCCGGACATGGGCGTTCGAGTCGGCGAGCGCGTGGCCGGAGTTGAAGTCGATCTGGCAGAACAGCAGCACCATGTGACATGAACGCCCCCGCCTCTCCTCGTCCTGGATCTGTCCCAGGTTCGATTCGCCGGGGAGGACAAACGGCTGATCGCCGTGACCAATCGTGGACCGGCATTTGCGAGCGCCATGAGTGCGACTTGCCGGGAGAAGTCAAAGACGAAATCGCCGGTTACAATGGCCACGGCGCGATTGCAAAGAACGTCGCCTGGTAAGAAAGATTGAAGACTCGCATTCGAGTAGAGCATGGCTCGGAAGAGACGCATCCAACCAGTCGAGAAGGTCGGCCTCAAGCTCACGCAGGCGGAACGCCACCTCCTGCTCGAAGGGCTCCTCCGGCCGCCGAAGGGCTTCGAGCAAGCCGTCCAGGCCACGCCGCCCTCCGAGCCGCTGATGTTCAGCCTCGATGAACTGGACGACCTCGCGGGCCACGTCGCGGCGACGGCCAATCACGCCGAGGACAAGAAGCTCCGGTCGAAGCTCGATCGGGTTTCCAGGAAGATCGCAGGGCTCCTCGACAGGCACACCGACCAGCCCGAGCCGGCGCCCAGCGACGAGACGACGCCCAGCTTCATCGAGACCTTCCTGGACATGCTCGTCGGGGAGGGGCCGATGATCCTGCCGATGGCGGCCAGGTCCAGGAAGGGCGAGGACCAGTACCCCCTCAAGGTCACCGAACCGCAGCGAGAGGCCCTGGTCGTGGCCACCCGGCTGAGGCGGGGCCTCAAGACCAGGCTCCAGCAGGCCCCCTCGGGGATCCAGGTCATCGGGCTGACGAGGAAGGAAGTCGACGAGATGGCCAGCGAGGTCGACATCGCCGTCGAGTACGCCCCCAACCCCTTCAAGAAGCGGCTCCAGGCCGTCATGAGCAAGCTCGAAGACCTGGTGGACGCCCTTGAGGAGAACGAGCCACTCAAGCCGGGTCGCGAGGGGATCAAGATGGCCGATCAGATCTACCAGTTGAAGATCACGCTGAAGGACTTCAAGCCGCCGATCTGGCGGCGGGTCCAGGTGCCCGACGGCTCGCTGGGGCTTCTCCACGACGTGATCCAGATCGCGATGGGCTGGACCGACATGCACCTCCACGAGTTCATCGTCCGGGGCGACCACTACGGGCCGAGGTCGCCCGACGATCTCGGCTTCGGCGTGGAGATGGAGGACGAGGACGAGGATGCCGTGCTGTTGAGCCAGATTCAGCAAAACACCAGGAAGTTCCGCTACGTGTACGACTTCGGCGACGGCTGGCAGCACGACATCGAGTTCGAGCGGATCGTCGAGCGCGAGCCGAAGGTCAAGTATCCCCGGTGCATCGAGGGCAAGCGGGCCTGCCCGCCCGAGGACGTGGGCGGGCCGTGGGGCTATGCCGAGTTCCTCGAAGCGATCGGCGCCCCGAAGCACGAACAGCACGAGGAGCTTCTGGAATGGGCCGGGGGCGAGTTCGACCCCGAGGAGTTCTCGGCCGAGGAGGTGAACAAGCAACTGCGGAAGTTGCATTGAGCGGGGCCGTCAGCCTCGGGCCTCTTCCATCTGGCCGATGACCGGCTCCCGGCCGTTCGGACGATAATGGCGCTGCACACGTTGATCGTCGCCGCCTCCGAGATGCGTCGGGCGAGCTACCGGAAGTGCGAGCGATGCGGGGAGGCCAAGCCTCCGGAATGGATGCACGACGGGAGCACCTGTCAATCCTGT
>JAKAUH010000235.1 GCA_021818605.1 Planctomycetota bacterium | reverse complement strand
CCGGTGCGGCGCGACAGGACAGGATACGTCGCGGGCGACTGGATGCGGTCGATTCATAGGAGCAGGTTCATGCACCGGCTGATACGGCCCATCGTGGGGGGCCTGGTGGCGGCGATCGGCATGGGCGTCAGTATTGGCATCAGCTCTCTGGCCCCGGCCGGCGGGTGCGGTGGGCCGCAGGATCCGGGCAAGCCGGCCGGCAAGGCCGACGGCTTGCCTGGCGGGTCGCTACTCGGCAAGCGGGTTGTGACGAAGTACACCGCCCCCCTGAAGCGCGACAATGGGGCCGTCGCCGAGGACGACTGGTTCCGCGTCTACACCGTCGAGAAGGTCGACGGCGATCGGCTCAGGCTCTCCGGCGAGGGGATCAGCGGCTGGGTCGATGCCGACGACGTGGTCCCGCTCGACCGGGCGGTGGCGTTCTACACGCGCGAGATCCGCAACGCGCCGGGGAACGCCACGGCGCACCTGATGCGTGCCTACGTCCGCAACGAGCTGGGCGACCGCGCCCGGGCGATCGAGGACTTCAACGCGGCCATCGCGCTTGATCCAAAAGACCCGACGTTCCGCACCGCGCGAGGGCTGTTCCACCAGGAATCGAAGGATTATTCGAAGGCGATCGCCGACTTCACCGAGGCGATCCGCCTGGACCCGAAGGGCGCGCTGGCCATTGCCTCGCGGGCCGACGTCCACAACGACGCGGGCGAGCTGGAGAAGGCTCGCGACGACTACGACCGGGCCATCGAGCTGGAACCGAGGAACCCCGCGCATTACTCCGGCCGCGGCACGATCTGGGCCCGGCTTGGCGAGTTCGAGCGATCGCTGGAGGACCTGAATCGCGCCATCGAGCTCGACCCGAAGACCGGGTACTCTCGGTTCCTCCGGGCGTGGGCGCACGCCTCCCTCAAGGATTATGACGGGGCACTGGCCGACTACGACGAGGCGATCCGGCTCGACCCGACGGACGACTATGCGCTGAGAAGCCGCGGCTGGATCCTGGCCACCTGCCCGGACCCGAAGTATCGCGACGGCAAGAAAGCCATCGAATCGGCCAGGAAGGCCTGCGAGCTGACGAAGTGGAACGAGTCGGGCTCGCTGAGCGCGATGGCCGCCGCCTGCGCCGAGGTGGGCGACTTCGCCGCCGCCGTGAAGTGGCAGACGAAGGCCAACGCCCTGTACAAGGATGGAGACGAGCAGGCCGCGGCCAGCCAGCGCCGGCTGAAGCTCTACCAGGAGAAGCGGCCGTATCACGAGGATGAGGACTCGGTGGTCGACCACTGATCGACGCAACGAGACTCGCCCTCTTTCATGCCGGCCGGGGATCCGTCCGCCGATGACGCCCGGGAAATGTGGGTCAGAATTCGGGCTGTCCTTGGAGTTACCCTCGCCGCGTCGGCGGATCCTCGCGTTGCGGTGTGAAGCGAGGCCTCCGCGATCCACTCATTCGCCCCAGTTCGCGGGAAGACGCTCCCCGCCGGCGATCGTCGAGAGCGCCTCGAAAACGCTGGGATCGATCGTGTCGCGGAGGAACCGGACCGAGCCGTCGGCGAACGCCACCATCCACTTCCCGCGCTTTCCGAAAAAAGTCGTAGTGACAGCCCAGCGGCCGGGGACTATGAAGAGGACGCGGCCGGCGAGACCGCGAACCGATCGAAATCCGGACACGGAGGTCGGGTGATGAACATTTTGCAAGGCAATGGCTGGGTTCTGCGGAAACCATTCGTGCACCCGGGGCAGAGGCTCCGTCATCCCTACTCTCAGTGTCTCCGGCCGGGGTGCGAATCGCTGGAGGGCCGGCAGGTCCTGTCGACCGTGGCCGTGCTACCAGCCCCGGCGCCCGGTGCAGTCGCGGCCGCGGCGGCCGAGCTGGAGGCCGTTGACCCGTTCGATTTCGCGGCATTCCAGCAGGGTCTGAACTTCACCGCGAAGTACTCGCACGTCACCCCGGCCCAGGCCGGCAGGCTCGCGCAGGCCGAGACGGCCCTTGAGGGAGCGATCAATTCCTCGGGTCTCGACGCGAACGCGAAGGCCGCCGACATCAACCAGGTGCAAGACACAATCGACCACGCCTTTCTCGACACGGCGTACCGGGGCAGGGCCTGGGCTCGCGTTCGTCAGTCGCTCCACCAGGACGTCGCCGGCGACCCGGGCGCGACTCCGCTCGTGAATCGGGCGGTCGTCCAGATGCAGGTCATCGCCCGCGCGGTCGAGCCCACCGGGAAGGTCGTCAGCACGGAGTACCTCGGCTCTCGCACGCGGCACGTCATGGTGCCGGCGTCATTCGCCTATGGACTCCTGGATCGGGGCTTGCCGCGGGTCTGGCAAAACCTCGAGAATACCGTGACGACGAGCGAGATCGTCGATCCTTACTCCGTCGCAACCCAGCCCGATCCCGTCTCGGTCTATTACGCGGGGCAGGTCAATAGCTTCGTCAAGGGTTGACCGACTGATTGACTGAGCGCCGTACGGAGGCATGTTGGGCGCGGGTCGCATGACCCCGTCCCAGGCGTGTTGGGTGCGGGAGACCTGCGGTCCGGCCTTCCGGCGGGGTCGGAGACCCGCGCCGAACATGGCACGCGGGCTGCCGGCGCGTTGCCGTGGCTCAATACGCCTCGCCGTTGATGACCTCGCCGCCGCCGCGGGTCGCCAGTGCCTGCCAGACGCCAACCCGCGCGCCGGGGATGATGTAGGGATATGAGATCGGGATCGAGAAGCCCTGATAAGGGAGATTCGTCGGGGGCGTCCAGCCCAGGCTGGAACTGCTCTGAGTCGACGGGTCATAAGGCCACGAGTCGATCGAGTCCTTGACGAACCTCACCGAGCCGTCGCCGAAGGCGCAGTTGACCCCGCCGGGGTGCTGGCTCACGACGTCGAGCGGCTGCCAGCCCGGCAGGTGGTCGGGGCTATTCGGCCCCACGACGTTCGGCGGCGCCGTGGTGCCGACGAGCGTGTCGTAGCCGTCGCCGACGGTCCACCAGCCGAACCAGGTGGAGAAATCCGTCTCGGTGAGGAGCAGCGTGCTGGATAGCCCGTCGGTCACCTGCGCCAGCCGCACCGAGCTGAGCGCGTAGATCAACCCGAGCTGCGCGAGCTGCCGCGACTGGCCGGGGAGCACCCGGTCGAGCGTGCCGGGGACGAGGAAGAATTCGTCCCACTCCCACGGGCCCGACACGGCCGAATAGCTGGTGCCCCACACCTGGCCGCCGGACCAGTTGGCCAGCGAAGTCGCGACGCCGGAGTCGCTCGGGCACCACAGGGTCGAGATCCCGGTCGCCGACAGCGTGTTGTTCTGCGCGTCGTACGCCGTCAGGCTGAAGTTGGTGGCGTTGTACGCCGTCTGCTGCTCGAGCATCGGCAGCAGCCGCACGAACGCGCTGAAATCCTCGTCCGGCAACACCCGGAAGACCGGCGAGGCGCGCGGCAGACACCCAGGCGGCAGGCAGCCGTTGGCCGACTCGTACCCCGCGACCGCCAGCGCGAGCTGCTTGAGGTTGTTCGTGCACTGGAGCCGGCGCGCCGCCTCGCGCGCCGCCTGCGCGGCCGGAAGCAAAAGCGCGATCAGCACCCCGATGATGGCAATGACGACCAGCAGCTCGATCAGCGTGAAACCGGTCCGTTGCCCTGGCCGTTGCGTGATGATCCGATGCCGATGCTGTCTCATCGGGTGACCTCCTTGCCATCGTCGTTGGTGTCTGTTCGTGTTCCCCGGCCGGATCGTCGCGCAGGATACAGGGGGTGCGTGGCTGAGGACAAGTCCTTTCGAGATGCCCGCGGCGGAATTCAGCGATGCCACCGGGAAAAGCTGTAGTGGCCGACCGCTGGCCAGGTACTACCAGGATGAGGATCCGTGAGTCGTGGCGAGGTCAGAGGAGTGAAGGCGGCTCGCGAGGATCGCAGGCCGCCGGGACCGGTCCCGGATCGGCAAGTCACATTTCAACCCAGGGAAAACCCCACGGAGGAGGACAAGGATGGAACTTCTCGATGAAATCCGCTCCCTGTCGATGGCACGCGAGCTGAGGGATCGGTACGCAAGCGCCGAACCTTTTCCCCACATCGTCATCGACGATTTCCTGCCCACCGAGGTCTGCGAGGCCATCCTCCAGGAGTTCCCGGCACCCGGCCAGATCCCGTGGCGGCAGTTCGAGAAGCACTACGCCAGGAAGTTGGCCAGTCGCGGCACCTCGTCGTTCGGCGAGCAGACCCGGGAGGTTCTGCGACAGCTCAACGCGGCGCCTTGCCTGCGCTTCCTCGAGGAGCTGACAGGGATTGCCGACCTGATCCCCGACGTGGACTTCGAGGGCGGCGGGCTGCATCAGATCGAACGAGGGGGGTTCGTGAAGGTCCATCTCGACAGCAACAAACACCCCCGTTATCCGCTCGCCCGCCGGATCAATTTGCTCCTCTACCTGAACAGGGACTGGCGCGACGAATATCGGGGGCACCTCGAACTCTGGGATGAGCAGATGACGCGCTGCGTCCGCAGCATCCTGCCTGTCTTCAATCGCTGCGTGATCTTCAATACGAACAATGTGTCGTATCACGGGCATCCGGACCGGCTCAAATGCCCGCCCGGGATGACGCGGAAGTCGATGGCGATCTATTACTACACCGACGGACGGCCCGCCTCTGCTGACGAGCGCGACCATGGGACCATCTGGCGGGAACGGCCATCCTCCCGGCGGGCGCCGATAACCGTCGCGAACCCCTTGCGGCGGCTGGCGGCGTCGATGAGGTGGAGGGGATAGCAGCCGCTGATGGCCGTGCCGAGACCGGGGACCGAACCGAACCCAACCAGGCTCACCAGGTGTCGCCGCCGGTGACCTCGCCTCCGCCCCGGGCGGAATCTGGCGATGACCCGGGAAAAATGTTGTAGTGGCGGACGGCCAGGCGGGTACTACCAGGTTGAGGACGCATGAGTCGCGGCCAGTTCAAGGGAGTGACGGCGGCATGGGAAGCCGGCGCAAGGGCAAGCTATCGGAACATCTTGAGACGCTGTTCCAGGCCGGCGCGATCGGCGGGCTGTCCGATGCGCAGCTGCTGGAACTGTTCGTCGATCAACGTGACGGCTCGGGCGCATCGGCGTTTCGCGCGCTGGTGGAGCGTCACGGCCCGATGGTGCTGCGCGTCTGCCGGAGCGTCCTGCACAATCCGGACGACACCGAGGATGCTTTTCAGGTGACGTTCCTCGCCCTGGCGCGGCGGGCCGGCTCGATTCGCAAGCACGGCTCGGTCGCGAGCTGGCTGCACGGGACAGCGCATCGCGTGGCGATCAAGGCGAGGACCGCCGCTCGCCGGCGGCTGGCGCGCGAGTCGAGGGCGGCGGAGAAGTCGATGTCGGGCGAATCCTACCAGCAACCTGAGACTGGCGCGGTGGACGTCACGCCGATCCTCCACGAGGAGATCGAGCGGCTGCCGGCGAAGTACCGCGCGCCGATCGTGCTCTGCTACCTGGAGGGGATGACGCAGGACCGCGCGGCCGTCGAGCTGGGCTGGCCGGCCGGGACGGTCCGGGGCCGGCTGGCGCGGGCACGGAACCTCCTGAAATCGCGCCTGACACGACGGGGTGTGGCGCTGCCGGCGGGCCTCGCCGCCGCGACTGTCGGAGCCGCGGCCGACGCGGCCGCGATCGTCCTGCCGGCCGCGCTGATCGAAGCAACCGTCGGCGCCGCGATCGGTCGATCGACGGCCGGTCGAGTCTCGCGTGCGGCGATCGTTTTGCTCCGGGCGATCCAGCGCGAGATGACAGTCGCGCGGTGGCTCCGGCTCGCCGCGCCGATTGTGCTGATCGGGGGCCTCGCGGGAACCGCGGCGGTGTTCCTGCACCGCGGTGGGATCGGGATGGCGCGGGACCGTGGGCCGTTGCTGAGAATCGCAGCACCCACGCGGCCGGCCGGGGGCGACCTGGCGGGCGACCCGCTGCCCGACGGGGCACTCGCTCGCCTGGGGACGACCCGCTTCTCCGCCGGCACGACCATCCAGCAGGTCGCGTACAGCCGGGACGGACGGCTGCTCGCCTCGATCGACGGCAACGGCGACCTGGACCTCTGGGAGGCCGCCACCGGCCGCCGTCGCTTCTCGATCGCATTGACGGAGAAAAACGGCCTGCGGATCGGCGGCATGGCCTTCGCGCCGGATGGCCGGTCGCTCGCGGTCGCGACGATGAACCAGGGGATCGTCCTGCATGACACCGCGGACACCCGGCCGATCCGTCGATTCGCGATGAAGTCGCAGGTTCACAAGGGAAATGCCCAGGTCCGCGGCCTGGCGTTCGCGCCCAGTGGAAATCAGCTCGCGGCGGCGTTCTGGGATGCGCCTCTGACAGTGTGGGACGCCAGCTCCGGCCAGATCATCCGATCGTTCGGCGACGAGTCGAAGGGCCTCGAGCACCTGGCCTTTTCGCCCGACGGTCGGACGCTGGTCTCGGGCCGCTCCGCGATCGCCGCGCCTGCCCCTCGGCCCGACCGGAAGACGGGCGGTGCCGAGCCGAGTGTCCTTCAGGTCTGGGATAGTGCGTCGGGCCAGTTGACTCGCCGGATCGACCTGGGCCAATCGCGGATTGGCGCGATGGCGGTGTCGCCCGGCGGTGAGACCGTGGCCGTCGCGATGATCGGCCAGGAAACCTTCGACGGCGGGCACCCGGGTATCACGAGCGACCGGGGCATCCGGCTATTCCGCCTGGCCGACGGGCGCGAGGTCCGGCGGTTGCCCGGGATCGACGCGATGCCCGCCGGGTTGGCCTTCAACTCGGACGGCAGCCGGCTCGCCTCGGGTGAGACAGCCATCACGTCCGGCATGATCGAGGATGTCCCCGCCCGGCTGACGATGCTGCACGTCTGGGACGTCACGACGGGGCAAGAACTCCGCCGCGCGGAGGTGCGCGGAGGCGGAACGATGTGCCTGGCCTTCGCGCCCGCGGGTGAGACGCTCGCCTGGGTCGCGTGGGAGGAGCACGTGATCCGCTTCTGGAACGCCGCCGACGGTCAGGAGCTGGATCCGGTGCCCGGCCATCGCGGCGCCGTCGGGGATGCCGCATTCACGCCCGACGGCCGCACGCTCGTCACGGTCTCCGAGGACCGGATGCTCCGATTCTGGGATCCATGCACCGGCAATCTGACGCGCCAGCACGAGGCCGGCGACGATCGCCTCTGGTTCGTCGCGCTCTCGGCCGACGGCCGGCTGCTGGCGACGGGCGGCGGCCTCGCGCCGGCCCGGCTGTGGGACGTTGCCTCGGGCCGCGAGGTCCGCCGGTTCGCTGCGCCCGGCAGACACTTCACCTGGTGCGGCGATCTCTCGGCCGACGGCAAGACGCTGGCGACGTCGAGAAACGAGGGCGTGGTCTTCTGGGACACGGCGACCGGCACCCACCGGCTCGGCCGGTCGAAGCCGAAGGGCGAGCCGGGCATGGTCAAGTCGCTGCGATTCGCGCCCGACGGCCGTACGGTGGCCGCGGTCGGCGGCGACTGGGTGCGGGTCTGGGATGTCGCCACGGCCGAGGAAACGCGCTCATTCGCCCTGCCGAACAGAGGCCTGTCCGACGGCTTCATGCTCGACGGCGCGCGGCTGACCTTTTCCCCCGACGGCGCGACCCTGGCGGTCACGAGCGAGCGCGACGGCCTGGTCTTCCTGCTCGATGCCGCCTCGAGCCGCGAGCTGGGCCGGCTGGATGGGGCGACGACCCGCTTCAAGGCGCTGGCGTTCTCGCCCGACGGCGGGATCCTTGCCACGGGAGTTGACACGGGCAAGAGCGGCGAGCGTCGCGAGCTGGCGATCCGGCTGTGGGACGTGGCGGCGAACCGGGAGATCGGCCGCGTTCCAGCCCATCGTTCCTACCTCCGGGCGCTGGCGTTCTCGGGCGACGGCCGACGGCTGGTCTCCGCCAGCGAGGACGGCACGGCGCTGGTCTGGGACGTCGCGCGAATCATCGGTGGAAACGCGACCGTCGCCGCCGAATCTCGGGACTCGTCCAAGCGCAGGGATGGAGAGAAGTCTCGCTCGGCAGGATGAATAATTAAATCGACACCCCTGCATGAAACGACCCGTCGGCGATCCAGTCCGACGGGGTTTTCCGATCGGCGCGATCGGCCGACGCTCTGTGCCGCCGGCGGGGATCGTGCGCGCCCGGCGCGCGGCCCCGAGGTTCCCGTCTCCGTCCTTTTACGGAGGATCCGATGGCATTTCTCGCTCGCCCCTGGTTGGCGAACTCACGTCGTCGGCGCGTGCCGACGGCCCGCGACGTCGAGGTCCTGGAAGCCAGGAGATTGCTCAGCGCGAGCGGTTCCGGCTTCTTCGGCTCCGGATCGACGCCGCAGCCGCTGCACGTGCCGACGGTCATCTCGCTCCAGGTCGCGGCCTCGAGTGCCGAGGCGGGCCAACCCTTGCCGCTGGTGGCCACTGTGGCGGCGAATGGGACGCCCCGCCAGATGAAGGCCGCGAGCACGTCGCCCATCACGGGGACCATCGCGTTTTTCACCGTGGCGCCCCGGCCGAGGATCCTCGGCAAGGTGGCGATCAATAGCAACAGCCAGGGTCCTTCCTCGATCGCCTCGGCGATCGACTCGTTCTTCGGCGTCTCGAACCAGCAGGCGGCGTTCAGCGAGAACGACACGGCGTTTCTCCGCACGAGCCTGCTCAGGCAGCTCGGCACCTACCGGATCCAGGCGCGGTTCCTGCCCGCCAGTGACGAGTTCCGCGCCAGCAGCTCAACCGTCGCGACGTTGACGATCACGCCCCAGACGCACGACGCCCCGACCGCGACAATGCTCCAGTCCTCGGCGAACCGCATCGAGGCCGGCGCGACGCTGACGCTCGACACCAACGTCCAGAATGCCGGCCACGGGCTGGCCGGCGGGGTCGTGAAGCTGGTCACGGTCGCGCCCCATCCCGTGGTGCTGGGGAAAGTCACGGTGGGCGTGTTCAACCAGCCCGTAAGCCTCTCGACTCATGGGTTGCAATCGCCCGGCACGTATCAGGTCCAGGCGGTCTATCACCCGAACTCGGGCCGGTTCGCCGCGAGCATCTCGGCGCCTACGACGATCACCGTGACGCCGCTGTCGGCCGCCTCGTTCCGCGTGTCGCCGATCGTCCGCCACGGTCATGTCGGCCAGCCGATGAGCTTTCAGGTCACGGCGCTCGATTCGAATGGACAGCCGCTCACGAATTATACCGGCACGGTCGCCTTCAGCAGCCCGACCGATTCCTGGACGATGCTATCGCCGGCCGCGTATCACAGCCTGGGCATCGCGCAGCCGTCGCCGGACTCGCCCGGACTGGCGACCTTCGGGCTGTCGTCGTACACCTTCACGCCGGCCGATCGGGGCTCGCATGCTTTTCAGGGCGCGGTCACGTTCGGCAAGGCCGGAGCCGAGACCTTGCAGGTCACCCAGGCCAATGATCCGAGCGTCCGCGGCAAGGCGACGTTCGCTATTGGGTAAGGCGAGCGGGGTGTTGGGAAGCCCGGAATCGTCGTGGAATGCACGAAGAACGAAACGGGGAACGAAGAACGAAGAGCAAAAGACGAAAGCCGACAGCCGCGACGTATGACGCCCTGCGGCTACTGACCTGTCTTGCCTGTGCGGGCGATGACGGCCACAACCACCCGGCCGGCGCCGGCTTTTGTCAGGGCCCGTGCGGCGGCCGAGCAGGTGGCGCCGGTGGTGAGTACATCGTCGACCAGCAGGATCGCGCGGCCTTTCAGTTCGCGCGCCGGGCGCGCCCGGAAGGCCTGGCGGAGTGCCCGGGCGCGGTCGGTGGCCGACATCATCGCGAGCTTGCCCGTATCGCGGGCGCGGTGCAGCGGGTGGCGCACCCGGCGGCCGAGCCGGTGAGCCAGGCCGTGCGCCAGGGCCTCGGCCTGGTTGTACCCGCGCTGCCAGTGCCGTCGCCAGTGCAGCGGCACCGGCACGATCCAGGCATCCGTGGGCAGGTCCAGCCGGTCGAACGCATCAAGACGGACCTCGGCCCAGAGTCCGGCCAGCCAGGGGGCCAGCCAGGCGTTGCGGTC
>JAKAUH010000632.1 GCA_021818605.1 Planctomycetota bacterium | reverse complement strand
AGACCCGGGCCGCAGGGCCTCTTGTCTGGCCGTTGGTTGAACGCCGGTAGTTGAGACGAAAAAACCGCAGATAACCATTTGGCGCACAACGGTTTACGCCAATACCGTGGTGGTATTCGGCGGGGAGTGTCTTTTTTTCTGATTGCCAAGCATGCGCGCGATGGCCTCGTCCAGCGTGAGCCGATGCTCGGGACGGGCCGGCCGGGCCGGCTGGGATGGTTCGCCGACGGACGCGGCAGTCGCGGCCGGCGTGCCTCCGCCACCCGTGGCGGCCAGACTCATTGCGAGCGTCACCGCGGCCACGGCCGGGATCAGCCACCGGGTCAGGACATTCATCAGCGAGACTCCTTCCATGAGAGCCGCGACGGTGCCGGCCGGTGCCGGCGTGCGCGTCGTCATCTTGACCGCGGCGCGGACCGTCGCGAATGCCAGCGCCGGCGGCACGGGTGCCGGGCTGGGGCTGGTCGATTCGTCGGATTGCGTCAGGCGGGCGCGGAGAATCCCCCGCGCCTTGACCAGACGGCCGCGGATCGTCGCCTCTGTCACGTTCAATCGTCTCGCCGCGGCGCGATACGTCAACTCCTCGAGGTAGCAAAGCACGACCGGGGCCCGTAGCGGCTCGGGCAGGCGGTCGACCTCGTCGCGGACCGCGCCGGCGAGATCCTGTCGGGCGCACAGGTCCCGGTCGGTGCGATTCGCCACCCGGTGCTCGTGGCGCCGGCGCCGGGCGGCCGCGAGGCGGGCCTTGCGCGCGACCCGAAGCGCCACGCCGTGCAGCCAGGGACCGAGCTCATCGGGCCGGGCCATCGAACCGGCCAGGGCTCGCCGGGCGAGCGCGAGGAACGTGGCCTGGAATGCGTCGGCGACGTCGTTCGCGTCCGGCAGCACGCGGCGGCAGGCCCGGATCACCCCCGGTCCGTGCCGGGCGACCAGGACCTCGAACGCCGTCCTCGCCGCGACGGCGCCCGGGTGCCCCTCGGCAAATAGCTCGATCAGCTCCGCGTCGCTCTTGCTGCCGGCCGCCCCGCAGGCGAACAGGGCTCCGAGCGGCGCCGTTGCCCGACCCGTCGATCGGCCCGCCATAACTTGGTCTCCTGGACAGTTCGCGTTCCTCCTCTACTGCCCCGCCGAGGGCCAATCGTCACAACTTCAAAAGAAAAACCCCGACGCGAGGCCGGGGTTCTTGCAATGCCTTTGCCTGGGCTGCCCGGGAGCGGTCGAATCGAGTCGAGTCGAGTCGAGTCGGGCCGAGTCGGGCTGGTTCGATGCCTCAGCCCTTCTTCTTCTCGCAGTCCGCGCCCTCGACCGCGTCCTTCTTCTCAGTGACGACAGGGCACTGGGGCGCCTCCTTGGCGTTGAGCTCCGTGTATTCCTTCCACTCGTCGGGGAGGTTGTCCTCGTGGAAGATCGCCTCGACCGGGCACTCGGGGACGCACGCCTCGCAGTCGATGCACTCGTCGGGGTGGATGTACAGCATCTTCACCCCCTCGTAGAAACAGTCGACAGGGCAGACCACCACGCAGTCGGTGTACTTGCAGTCAAAGCAGGGCTTGGCGACGACGTGAGCCATTCGCGATTCCTTGTAGCTGTCCTGTCTGTCGATCAGATTCGGATCGAGTCGGATCCCGTTCGGGGATTCCCCTTCGAAGAACAATCACCAGCAAGCCGGCTTGCCTGAGGCGCAGTCGAGGCGCGGGCCGGCCTGGTGAGACGTTATCTTATGAGGGCACCCGCCAGCCGGTCAAGGGCCGGTCCATGGTCGATGTCGATTCCGACCGGCCCACCGGCCCCGGGCCGCGTGGTTAGCTCTTGTCCTTCCGCCGAATGCTCTTGATCACGACGGAATCAGCGGGGCAGTTCTGCCACGACCGGCCGTCGACACCTCGACGCGTGGTTGTCCGCACGCTGGCAATCTTGTCCACGACGTCCATGCCGTCGATGACCTTGCCGAAAACGGCGTAACCCGGCCGTTGGTTGAGGTTGGGATTATCGGTGTGGTTGATGAAGAACTGGCAGGTGGCCGAGTTGGGGTCGGACGTGCGAGCCATGGCGATCGTGCCTCGCTCGTTCTTCAGTCCGTTGCCACTCTCATTGCGGATCGGTGCCCGCATGCCCTCTTCCTTCTCCTTCAACCCCTCGTCGAGGCCGCCACCCTGGATCATGAAGCCCGGGATTACCCGGTGGAAGACCAGGCCGTCGTAGAATTTGGCGTCGACGTACTTGAGGAAGTTCTCCGTGGTGATGGGGGCGTTCTTGGCGTCGAGCTGGGCGGTGATCTTGCCCATCGAGGTGTCGATCACGACGACCGGCTTGTCATCGTCCGCCGCTGCGGACTGCGGGGCCGCGAGGGCGCCCAGGCCCAGAAACAGTGCGAGGAGGGTCAAGCTGCGTCTCATGGTTCGTCCCGTGGTCCTGGATGAGGTCCGTCAGGCTTTCGAGCCCGTCAAAGGGCGACGGCACGGCGGAGATCCGATGCGACTCCCTCGCCGCCGTCGCCTGGTGATGAGGCCGAATCTAACAAACGCCGCGAGCCGATGTCGAGCGTCTGTGTGCCCGCCAGTTCACCCGGGCGGGCAGACGCACGGCTCGCGACTCGCGGCGATGCGATGCGATGCGATGCGATGCGAACGGCCGATCCGGCCCGTCCGCCCTGAGGGAGGGGGTCAGTTCGCCTTGATGCGGCCGCCCAGTTTCCTCACGAGAGTGTCGGCCTCCAGGGCCATGGTCGGGGTGAGCCGGTCGCGGGCGTCCAGGGCCTTTTTCAGGTGCATCCGCGCCTTGGGGGCGCGAGCCCGGTCGGCAGCGAGTAGCCGGCCGAAGTGGAAGTTGAGCACGGCATTCCGGTCATCCTTCTTGAGCCCCTCGAGGTACGACGACTCGGCCTCGCTGACCTTGCCGACCGACTCCTGGATGGCGCCCAGGGTGTCGAAGAACTCGCACGGCAGCGTCACCGGGATGGCGCGGTCGCGGAGGGCGAGAACCAGGTCGAGAGCCTCGCGGCTCTTGCCCAGGTAGGTGTGGAGGATCCAGGCCTTGTTGTTGACCGCCTCGATCGAGTCGGGCACAGCGGCCAGCACGCGGTCGTACTCGGCGATGGCCTCGGTGAAGGTCTTGCGGGCCGAACCGTCGGCCGGGTTCTTCTCGGCCATCGAGAGCAGCAGGTCGCCCAGCGCCAGGTGGGCAGTCGGCGAGTTGAGCTTCGCCACGGCCTGGCGAGCCAGCGGCAGGGCCTCGTTGAACTGCCCGGCGCGCTGGAAGCCGTCGGCCACGGCGAGAATCATCGCTCCCTTCCTGTCGCGAGCGGCGATCTCGCGAGCGACGAGGCGAGCCCGGGTCAGGTCGGCACCGGCGGCCTCGGCGTTCTTGCCCGACCCCTTGGCGAGCCACTGCACGAGCTGGCCGGCGGCGGCGGCATCCTGCGGATTGGCCTTCAGGTCATCCTCGAGCACGGCGACTGCCGGCCCGAGCTGGCCGGCCTTCAGCAGAATGTCCGCCAGTGAGCGATACGCCTGGCCGTAAGCCGGATTGTCGTGGATGATCGTGCGGATCCGGGTGACGGCGTCGGCGCGTCGGGCATCGCGCTGGCTGGGCGTCGCGCCCGACTCGGCCAGGGCGCGAGCCTGGAGCAGTGCGGCGTCGATGCGCTGCTTGTCGGCGGCGAGCACCAGCCCGGACTGGCGGATCGCCTCAGCGGCGTCGCCCATCTGCAGCCGGAGCTGGCCCAGCAGCAGGCGATAATCCGCCTGGCGTGCCCCACGCTCGCGGTCGATCGCCTCGCCATACGCCTTCGCGACCTCCTCGGGCCGGTCGAGCAGGCCGTACAGCCGGACGCGGAGTAGCGGCCCGAGCGTCGAGGACGGCGCAACCTTGTCCATCTCGTGCGTTGCCGCGATCGCCCGGGTGAAGTCGCCCCGGCGCGCGGCCATGTCGCACTCGGCCTGGAGGAACGAGGCATCATTCGGATACTCGGTGCGGTACTTGCGGATCATCCCGGCGGCGCGGTCCTCGAGCTGCCGGCGCCGGTCGGCCTGACCTCGCGCGGAGGCCTCCGCCGCCTCGAGCGACACGATCTGCACCAGCGCTGCAGCGAGGTTCGACTCGTCCGGGAACTCCTCATGAAGCGCGGTCAGCAGCGACTCGGCGCGCTCGTACTGCTTCTCCTCGCGGAGTTTCTCGACGAGCATCCGCGGGAACGGGCCCTTCGGGTCCTCCTTCGCCTTCGACTCGAGGAACGCGATCGCGTCGTTGCCGCGGCCGGCCGCGGTGAGTGCCAGCGATCGCGCCTTGACCAGCTCGGGCTCGCTCGGATGAACGGCCAGGCCCTCCTCCAGCACCTTGATGGCCCGAGGCAGTGCCTCGTCGGCCGGCGGCCGCTCGTTCTCGACGGCGGCAAGCATCAGGAAGAACACCGCCGGCGCCGGCTTCTGCGGGTGGCCGGCCGCCCGATCGATGGCCGAGCGCAGGACCACCGCGGCCTGATCGGGCTGCTTGTCCTGGAGCAGGATGTAGGCCCGGGTCACGAGGGCCGAGGGGTTCGTCGGATCGATCTTCAGCACGTAGTCGAGCTGTGCCATGGCCGCGGCGCTCTCGCCCTGCTGCCGGTAGAGGCTGGCGCCACGGACTCGCTCCTCGTTCGACGGGGGCTCCTTGGTATCATTGAGGATCGCGGCGATCTCACGTTTCGCGGCGGGCCACTGGTCCTTGTTCACATAGGCCGTGATCAGCTTCCAGCGATCCTCGCGCGACAGCGTGCCGGTGCGGCTGCTGCGCTTGAGCTCCTCGAAACGGCGGATCGCCTCGTCGTAATCGCGCGACTGGAGCGACAGGCCGGCGAGCGCCGACTGCGCCGCGGAGAGCAACGTGGTGCCGTCGTCGACCTCCTTGACCGGCCGGTCGCGGACGATCCGCTCGAGCGCGCGGGCGGCCTCGCGCACCGAGCCGTTCCGGCCATCGATCCGGGCCTTCCAGTACTGCACGATCTTGTTGTTCGGGTCCTTCTTGAGTGCCGCGTTGAAGTGCGCGATCGCGTCGGCCGTCTTGCCCTGCCGGAGCGCGACCTGGCCCTCGAGGACGTCGACGCTGGCCGAGTCCTTCCACCGGGCCCGGATCGTCGCGACGACGGCCGAGGCGGCGTCGACCCGGCCCGCGTTCAACTCGAGCGCGGCGAGCTGGATCAAGGGCGCCGAGCTATCCGTCCGACCGGCAACCGCCTCGAGGACCTCGCGGGCCCGATCGGGTGCCTTGAGGTCATCGGCCAGGATCTGGGCTCGCATCATGGCCGCACCGGAGTCCTCCGGCTGCTCGTGGAGGAACCGCTCGAGCACCGCGTCGGCCTCAGCCGGCTTCCCGTCCTTGACCAGGAGCGCCGCCGCGAGGCCGGCCAGCTCGCCGCTTTTCGGATAGCGGCCGCGGGCCTGCTTCAGCAGGGTGCGGGCCTCGGGCTTGCGGCCCATCTGCTCGAGCGTCAGCACCGCAAGGTGCTCGACCGTGGCGCCTCCCTTGCCCTGCTTCCGCAGCGTGTCGATCCGGGCGAGTGCGCTGTCGTACCGCCCGAGCTGGACGTCGATCTGCGCCAGGCGGATGGCGACGGTCGGCGTCACGGCCTGGCCGGCGGCACGCGCCTTGTCGAACTCGACGGCCGCGCGCTTCAGGTCCTCGGGACCGCGGCGGGCCTGGTACAGCTCGCCCTGGAGCAGATGCAGCGAGCTTTCCATCTCGCGTGGCAGCGCCCCCTGCTCGACCTGTCGGAGCATCGCCTGCACGATCGGCTCGGCCTCCTCGGGATACCCGGCCTGGAGGATCGTCCAGGCAGCCCAGAGCTGATACTGCGTGTCGAGCGAGCCCTGCGGCTGCGTGCTCTGGAGCCGCAGCGCGTTCTGGAGATACTGGCGGCCGAGGTCCTGCTCCTGCGTGAGCACCAGCGCGACGCCGTACTTTGCCTGGGCCTCGGCCACGTCTGGCAGCCCGGCGGCAGCCAGCTTGAGATGATTGAGCGCGCTGCTGAGCAGCTTCGAGTGCCCGGGTCGCGCCGCCGCGGTATCCTTCGTACTTGCCGTCGCCGTCGCGGTCCTGGCCGCCGAGCCCGTCTCGTCGGTCGCCGTGAGCCCGCGCGCCACGCCCGACCGGTCCAGGTCCATCGAGCCGGCCAGCAGGTGGCCGAGCGCCTGATACCGCGGCTCGGAGGATTCCAGGAGTGCCTTGACGTGCGGCATCGCCTTGTCGAACCGACTGGCGTCGTCGGCGCGGGCGAGGATCATGTCGACGGCCACGAGGTGCAGGCCCAGCACATGCGGCATCGCCCCGCGCTGGGTCGCCTGCGGCGTGTGGAGGGCGCGGTTGACGACCTCGAGCGAGCGCTCGGGCTGGCGGCGAAGCCGCAGGTGATCGGCATAGGCGAGGTACGTCTGAAGGTCAGGCTGCCGGCCGTCAGCCAGCGCCTGGCGGAACATGGCCTCGATGTCCACCTCGATCGCGTCCGCCAGCGCGGTGACTGACTTCTGCCCCTCGGGCGGCAGCCTGGACGAGCGATCGGTGAGGGAGCGCTGCGCCAGCTCCAGGATCGCCCGCAGCCGCGCGATCCGGCCCGGTGGCAGATCCTCCGGCTTGCCCAGCGCCTTGACCTGCTCGCGCAGCCGCGTCACCCGGTCGGCCAGCGGCTTCCAGTCGGCCTCCTTCTGCACGTCGACCGCGGCCAGCCGTAGCCGGGCGAAGCGATCGACCACGTCGGGCTCGCCCGCGGCCGGCGGCGGCGACTTCCGCGCCTCGGCGAGCGCGGCGGCCAGCGCCTGGTTGTCGTCCGCTCGCTCGGCCAGCCTCGCCCGCAGCCAGAGCCGGCGGATCAGCGGTGCCCTGGCCTTCTCGAGCGTGTCGATGTGCCGCTTGATCTCGGGGATGTTCGGCGTGCGCTCCTCCAGCCCCTCGGCGGCGAGGATGTAGTGGGCGTCGAGATCGGCCGGCGCGAGGGTCAGCAGGTCCTTCGACCAGTAGATCGCGTCGAGCGTCAACTCCTGGTCCATCGCGTCGCGGAGCCGCTCGCGCCGCGGAGCCCTCGCCGCCTTGTCAATCTCGATGGCCTTGGAGGTCTGGTTGAGCCAGCCCGTCCGCAGCGCCGGCCGTTTGTCCTCGGGCGCTTGCCGAAGCCAGTCGCGGTAGAGCCCGGCGAAGTCCTCGTGGATCGCCGCGTTCCGCGGGTCGGCCTGAATGGCCTGCTTGTAGTAGATCTCGGCAGCCTCGTACCGGCCAGCGTCGCGGGCTGTCCGCGCGAGCTTCAGGATGCCCTGTGCCGAATGCGGCAACATGGCCACCGTGATCGCGACGACGCCAACCAGCGCCACGACCAGGAACAGACCCGAGAGGATCATCAAGGGCTTCCAGCGAACGGTCATCGGGCGTGACTCCTTTTGCTCGAGGTGCCGTGGGGCGCGCCGCGATGGGGCTCCCGCGACAACGACCGTCCCGGTCGCGTCGCGGACCATCGACGGTCACCGCGGGAAATCCGGAGGAGGCGGATGAGGTCGGCGCCAACTGGCGCCCCGGGACCTGGATGATGGGCGAGGAAAAAGCGAGCGCCCGCGAAATGCCCGGTTCGTGGCGGCGTCCGCGTTGGCTGCGCAGGTGCGGCGTTCGGGAGGGGCAACGTCATTTGCCCTGATACCTCGTCGAGGTCGCATTCCATTACCGTGGCATCCCGGCATCAGGTCGGCGATAAGATAGACGCTCTCGCTCCGGACATCAAGCGGAGTTTTTCTTCTCCACGCCGACCGGCATAAGCGCAACTCTCGCGCCGACCTCCCGACCTGTCGCAATCGGCCAGTCCGCGGCGACAGGCATGCGCCCGGTGTTGCCCGCAGGCCCGGAAAAGGGGAAGCCAGGTGATCGCAAAAGCGGGAAATCCGCGAAAGGGGAACAACGGTTCTCGCCCGGACGAGCGGCGCGGCGCAGCGCAGCGCGTCCCGGCCCCTCTCGCGGATTTCGCGTTCGTGGTGTCTGGATGGAAGCGGCGAACGGGAAAAAGTGCCTCAGCGCCGGGTCGTCGAAGCCTGGCCGAGAACCGCCTCGGCGGTCCGCGAAATTGCAGCCGACGAGGCGGCCGGGCTTGCCGCGACGAACGCCGCGCGATGGGTCTCGTCGGGGAACCAGTACCGGCGGCCAGCGCGGGTCAGCGTGAACTTCGGGTCGCCCCGCACAAGAAGACCCGACTCGCCCAGACAGTGCGCGCAGAACCCCTGCTCGGCCACGTCGACCGTGGCGTACCGCTGGGGTTCGTCGAGGAACCGATGCCGCGCCTCATCGCTGGCAAACACGAACAGCCGGCCCTGATACAGCAATCCCCAGCGCGGGCTCCCGGGCTGCTCGGCCGATTGCTCAACCTGCGCCACCGGGCAGTTCCCTCGGTTCACCGGGATAAACCGCTCGGGGTCCTGGCGGAACCGGGCTTTCTGCGCCTCGCCGGCGAAGCGATAGACATGCCCGTCATGCTCGACCGTGTGCTCGGCCCGACCGGCGACGAGCTTGCGCTGGGTAATCAGCGTGACGGGGCAATAGCCCGAGAGGGCCAGCAGCGGCTCCTTCTTCGCCTTCTCAGCATCCGCCTTGCCCGCGTCGGTCGTCGCGACGTCCTTCCTGGCGTCGGCTTCCTTCTTCGACGACGCCTCGCGCTCGCGCCAGGTGGCCAGACCCTGGCTGAGCAGCTCGTCCAGGTCGTCGGGGCCGAGGTATCCCTGGTGGACGGCCACGATCTCGCGGTTGGGAGTGACCAGCACCGTGGCCGGCAGGCCCGAGAGGTTGAAGGCCAGCGCCAGTTGCTCGTGCACGTCCGATCGAAGCTTCAGCGGGATGAACGACCGCTGCGAGTGCTCGATGACGTTGGCGTCCGGGAACGAGTCGCGTTCCATCCTGAGGCAGTTCGGGCACCAGGGACCACTGAACTGGATCCAGACAAGCCGGTTGGTGGCGCGGGCCTCCTCGAGGGCCCCACCGTAATCGGCGCGCCAGACGATGGGCGTCGGTTCCGTGGCGCGGGCTGTTGAGAGGAGCAACGAGGCCCAGAGCATCCCGGCGGCGATGGAGAAGGCGGGCGCGGCAGGGCCGCGGCGCGGGGAGCGGTGTATTATCATCGAGCATCTCCCTCGTCTGACGGCGGATACGTGTTGTGGGGGGATCGAAGGTGCGCGGCAGGACGCCGCGCACTCCATCCGTGGAGATGCCACCCGGGTTATTCGAGCGGGCCAGACCATTGGCGAAGAGGACTACGACTCGGGTCGCCCTAAGCATCGGCCGGCCCGCGAGCCCAGCTTTACAAGATCGCGTGGCTCGTGCCCCCCGCGCGCCGGCACAACCGCACCGACCGGACCGAGGCAAATGACCCGCACTCACGGCGGGGGCGGATCGGGCTCGACAGTCGTGAGACCTCGGGCGAGGGCGTCCTCGTACTTCCGCGCCATCGCAGCGTGATATTCGGCACGAGCGGCGAACATGGCCGCCGTCGCGGGGTTGCTCGATCCCTTGTGGAATTCCGCCGCGTTCCGGTCGGACTCCTCATCAATCCGGTGCATACGAGCCTCGTGCCGGTAGTAACCATCTCGCGCGCGACGCCATTGCCGTACGCCCAGGCCGAGCAACACCGCCAGCACGGCCACCGCGATCATCATCGCCCGCAGGGTGAGGCGTCCACGGCGCGAGGCGGTCTCCGGGGTGAGGGCCTGTCCGTTCGCTGGATCAAGTCCGGGTACGAGCCGCAGCGAACCACTCTGGGCTACGACCGACAGCCCAATCGCCATCCCAAATGAGAGGAGCAGGATGAGCGGCGTGAAGAATCGGTCGATCCAGAACTGCTCTGGTCCCGGAAAGAAGAGGGGATGGAAGTACAGCCAGAGAGAATACGGGCTCATCAACCCGAGGTACAGCGCAAACTGGCGCGCGAAAGACATCGGGATGAAAGGTCGGAAGACGACCCGAAACTCGTGCCTGGTTTCCGGCTCGCCCTCGATCGCCACGATCGGGCTGCGATTCAGATCCTTTCGC
>JAKAUH010000087.1 GCA_021818605.1 Planctomycetota bacterium | reverse complement strand
AGGTCGAGTGCGTCGTCGGCCGGGTCGTAGCCGACCACCCGGATCGGCCGCGGCAGGCCGTCGGAGGTGCTTCGCCAGAACGATCGTCGGGTCTCGATCGAGACCGGCACACCGCTCTGGACCTCGTCGAACGCCAGCGCCTGGTCGATCCGACGGCGTGGGAAGCCGTAGGGGACCGAGAGCGTGTACATCGTCCGGCTGACGATTATCAGCTCGCCGTCGAGGTGCCGGATCAGCCCGACCATGCTCTCGAGCAGCGAGCGCTGGAAGCCGTGCTCCATGAACATGAGCGTGACGGCGAACGCCGTACCGGCGACCGACGCCAATAACCTGAGCCGGTTCTCGGTCAGGTTGCGCCAGGCCAGGGGGATCGTACGAGGAGGTTGGGAAGTCATGTTGTTCCGGTTTGACGGTCGGGCGCCTGGGGATTCAGGCATCGGGACGGAGCAGGGCCTCGAGCAACTCGTCGAGCCTCCGGGGCTCGACGGGCTTGACGAGGTGATGGTCGAAGCCGGCTTCGAGAGTACGGCGACGGTCTTCCTGCCCGCCCCAGCCGGTCAGAGCCGCCAGGCGAACGCCATCCCCGCCGGGCTGGCCGCGGAGCCGGCGGGCGACCTCGAAGCCGTCCATGCCGGCCATTCCCAGGTCCAGCAACACCAGCCGCGGCCGGAAGGTTGCAGCCGCCTCCAGGGCCGACGGGCCGTCGTGAGCGATCTCGACCTCGTGTCCCTGCATCCGCAGCCAGATGGCCAGGCTCTCGGCGGCGTCGCGGTTATCGTCCACCACGAGGATGCGCTGGCTTGCCCGAGAGGCTTCCCGGCGATGGGCCCGCTCGGCTCGCGGCGTCGCCTGGCCCACTCGCTCCGCCGGTTCGGCTGGCAGTCGGACGACGAACTCGGCACCGCGCCCCGGGCCGTCGCTCCGAGCCTCGACCGTGCCGCCGTGCCGCTCGACGAGGTTGCGGACCAGTGTCAGACCGATGCCCAGCCCTCCTTGCGACCGGGTGGGCGAGTGATCCGCCTGGACGAACAGCTCGAAGATTCGCGGCAGGGCCTCCGGCGCGATCCCGATGCCGGTATCCCGCACCTGAATCACGGCATGGCCGCCCTCACGGCGGGCGTCCAGCTCGATCCGGCCGCCGCGATCGGTGTACCTGGCCGCGTTGGCCAGCAGGTTGCCGATGATCTGGGCGAGCCGGACGGGGTCCGCCTCGATTATCAGCGAGGGATCGGACATGGTCACTGCCAGCTCGTGCCCCTGGTCGCCGATTAGCGGTTGGACCGTCTCGACGGCGTGCGCAATCGCGCGCGCCAGCTCCACTCGCTCCGCGTGGAGGGTGATCTTGCCCCTCATGACACGCGAGACGTCGAGCAGGTCATCCACCAGCCGGACGAGGTGATGGACCTGGCGCTCCATCATCGCGAGCGACTGGCCGACAGTCCGGGCGTCGACGCCCGGCATCCGCAGAATCTGCAGCGCGTTGCGGATCGGCGCCAGGGGATTGCGCAGCTCGTGTGCCAGCGTGGCGAGGAACTCGTCCTTGCGGCGGTCCGCCTCCCTGAGCGCGGCCTCGGCCCTTTTTTGGTCCTCGATGTCGGTGCAGGTGCCGAACCAGTAGACAATCCGGCCGCTGTCATCGCGGATCGGGACCCCGCGTGTCTTGAACCATCGGTACTGGCCATCGTGCCGCCGGATGCGGTATTCCAGGTCGTAGTTGGCCTGGTCCGCGCAGGCGGCCCTCCAGCACGCCATCGTCCGCTCGCGGTCGTCGGGATGGATCACGGTCTCGAGCCAGCGCAGGCCCAGTAGCTCCTGTTCGGCGATGCCGGTGTACTTGCCCCACTGGCTGCTCAGCCAATCGCACTGGCCGTTAGGCATGTCGGTCCACACCAGATTGGGCAGGGCCTCGGCCATCGTCCGCCAGCGCTGCTCGCTGTTTCGAAGCGCCCGGCGGGTCTGCTCCTGCTCGGTGACGTCCACGCTGGCGCAGAGGCCGCCGCGGATCCGGCCCGACTCGTCGTGGAGCGCCACGGCGTACTGGAGCAGGCTGACCCAGGATCCATCCTCCAGCAGGATCTCGTGCCGGGCGCCGCGAATCTCGACGCCGGTGGTAACGGCGAGCTGCATCGGCAGCTCGTCGGCCGCCAGTTCGCGGCCGTTCTCGAACACACGGATTCTGGGCTTCTCCTCGCCGGGGGCACTCAGCGACGCATTCGATTCCGGTGGGAGCCCGAGCAACTCGTACAGCGCCGGGTTGCACCAGATCCGTCGGCACTCCGGGTCGTCAGCGATCGCGATGCCGATCGGAATTACATCGAGCAGGGCGTGGAACTCGGCGACCCGCCGCTGCATCTCGCGGGTCAGTGCCTGGATGGCCTCCTCGGCCCGTCGACGTTCGGTCACTTCGCGCAAGACCAGGACCACGCCGCCCGGCGAACCGCCGAGGTCCCGGACCGGGACGGCCCTCTCCTCGATGGGATGCTCGGTGCGATCGCGGGCAACGAGGACCAGGGGAGCCTCCGGCGTGGTGCCGGCATTCCGCCGCGGCGATCGGTCCACCGGCTGCCGGGTCCGCTCGTCGAGGACGTTGAGCACCTCGTCGAGCGGGCGCCCGACCGCCTCATCCCGCGGCCATCCGGTCAGTACCTCGGCAACCGGATTGAGGAACCTGATTCGCCCGGCGCCGTCGGCGCCGATGATGGCATCGCCGACGGCCGCAAGTACGGCCTCGAGCCAGGCGAAGGACTTGTCAGGGTCCGTCGGGAACCACACCGGTACTCCATCGAGTGCCGGGCGCTCGACGATCTTCCCCTGCTCGGGGAAGGCGTCGATCCCTGCCCTTGGTCGGCGACTCTCGCCCATCATTCCGCCCGGTCTGTTCCGATTCGCGTCAGCGGCCGCGAGAAGAGTCAGGTCGCCTCGGAACGCTCATCCGGTATGAGCCGAGGCGTACCGCCTCTTGCCAGAATAGCCGGCGCATGACCTCTTCTGCCAGAGGGTTCCAGCTCGGGGGCTCTCCGCTGTCATTGCGGGGCTCGACATGGCCAACTGGCCCATCAAAAGAGGTCCGCCGGATTGGTCCGCCAGACCTTCTCCAGGGTGAACACCGCCGAGATCAGGCCGGTCAGCGCGGTGACCAGCAGTGTGAGGCCGAGCACCTGCGGCGTCAGCCGCATCGGGATGCCGGCCAGGGCCTCGGTCGCGCGATAGAGCGCAAGGCCCAGTCCCACGGCGATCAGATACGCCGAGCCCGCGTAGAGCAGGGCCTGCTCAACGACCACTCGCGACAAAAACGCGTTGGTATGGCCCATTGCCTTGAGCGTCGCGTACTCGGCCAGGTGGTCGCGGACGTCGTTCGAGAGCACCTGGTAGATCACCGCGGCCGCGACGATCGTCGCGACCAGCACGCCGAAGGCGAATAGCTTGCCGGTCGCCGTCTGGCCGACCCAGTGCTCCGTCTCGCGCCGGAGGATCTCGGCGCGGGAATACGGCACCACATCCGGCGGCAGGATCTCCCGCAGCGCGCGGCAAGCCGCGGCGACGGATGCCGCATCCGGCTCGCGAAGCTTCAGAAAGCCGAACTGGACCACCTGGGTCGTCGGCCGTCCGCAGAGCCGCGCGAAGTCCAGGTCGCTGCAGATGGCGACGCCGTCGGCGGCAAAGCCGCGAAGGAGCGGGAACCCGCCCACGACCCGGACGGCCGTCGCGCCCATCTCCCAGCCGTCGAAGCGGCCGACCAGCGGCCAGCCGAAGTCGAGGTTCGACAGCTCGTCCAGCAGCACGGATCGCGGCTCCTGAAGCCTCGGCCGGGCCCGATCGATCGCCGCGCGGATCGGACCGAGGAACGGGTCGTCCTCGAGCGCCACGCCGATGACCAGGAGCTCGCGACGCTTCAGCGGCCTCGGCAGCCGATCGCCCAGCAGCCAGCGGCGCAGCGGGCCAGGCTCGGGCCGTTCGTCATCCAGCGCGGCCCGCGGGTCGTCGAGCGGATACGGCGGGCACCGCCAGAGGTTGAAGGTCGCGTACAGCGGCATCGCGCGCGCCACGGCGGCGACCGACATTGCCTGCCGCAGCCGCTCCATCGGGAACTCGCCCGACGCGAAGAACTGGTCGTAGGTCGCCGCCAGCAGCACCACGTCGAAGTCGAGTTGCTCGTACAGGTTGGTCGCGGTGATCTTCACGGCCCCGTAGAAGCCGAGCTGGAGCAGCACCATGGTCACCGCGAACGCCACGCCGGCCACCGCCGCGAACGTCCGCCGTCCGCCGTGCCGGACGTTCCGCAGCGCGATCGGCGGGATGCGCGACAGCCCCGCTCCCAGGTCCGGCGAGGCCATCATCCGGCCTCCCGGCCGGACGATACGCCCTGATGTCCGTCGGCCGCCGCCTGCTGCCGGCCCGACGGGCGGATCGTGGCCTCGACCTCCATGTCGACGAACCGACCGGCCGGATCGGCCCGGTCGAGCTGGATCGTCACATCAATGACGCGCAGGTCCCTAGGAGCGCGCGGGTCGATGCTCGTGAGCTGGTTCTTGCCGACGACCGTGCCGATGCGCGTGACCTGGCCCGCGACCTTCGTGCCGAGGATCTCCACCTCGGCCGCGTCGCCGGGCTGGATCCGCGGCACGTCGGACTGGTAGACCTCGGCGCGGGCGACCATCGACGACACGTCGCCCATCTCGAGCAGACTGCCGGCGCTCACCTCGCCCGGATGGGCGAGCACCCGCAGGATGCGGCCTGGCCCGGGGGCGAGGATCTCGGTGTCGCGCAGGCCGGCCTCGGCGAGGGCGATCGCCGCGTCGAGCGATGCCGTCTCGGGGTTCCCCGCCGGCGGCTTATCCTTCTCGCCAGAAGCACCCTTCGCCGTCGTGCCGCCCAGCAGCTTCAGCTCGAGCTCGGCCTTGATCGCCTCCATCTCAATCTGATGGAGCGCCATGTCGGCGTCGTAGCGCTCCTTGCCCTTGAGCGTCGCGCTGAACTGGTTGTAGAGCTTCCGCGCACTGTCGCGGCGAGGGACGATCAGCCCGGCAGCCTGCCGGGCGGCGTCGAGGCGCGCGGTCCACTCGTCGTCGGCCCGGGCCTTGCGAGCCCGGGCCATCGCGAGCTGCGACTGCGCCGTATCGTGACCTTCGAGCACGGCCAGGACCGCACCGGCCGCGACCTGGTCGCCTTCCTTGACCTTCAGTTCCACGACGCGCGCACCTGGCCTGGCGCCGACTGCGATCAGTCCGGATGCCGGCAAGAGCCGTGCCAGGGCGACGGCGGCCGCGCGTGAGTCGTTCGTTCTGGCCGGGGCGCCAGAGCTGGAACTGGAGTGGTGGGTTTGTGCGTCCGCCAACCCGGCGGAGATCGGTGCCAGCCCTCGCGTCGCCAGGGCGATCATGACGAGCACCGCGAAGGCGATGACGAGTGCAAAGCCCGCCCCGCGCGCTGACGCTGACGCGGGGCGGAAGAGTCCTGGTGTCATGCCGTCTCCCTCGCTCCGGGGCCGTGCCTCCGAAGGGTGGCACAGGTCGCCTCTCGGCCCGAGCCACGATCATACCGATCGCTCGCGAGGCCGCCCAGGGGTCGGGCCAGGTCGGGCCGGGGATCGAGGGAGACGGCGGTGGGACGGCGTCGCGCGGAGGCGATCAGCCGACCTTGGCCAGCGCGGGCGCGTTCCGCATCGAGGCGGCCGCCGCGATGAAGGCCTCGATCAACTGCGAGTCGAGCGAGATGTTGCCCTCGTTCTCCGGGTGCCACTGCACGCCGGTGACCCACCAGCTCGGGTCCTTGCTCTCGAAGGCCTCGATCAGGCCGTCGGGCGCCAGCGCGGCGACTCGGAAGTTGGGCGCGAGCTTCCGCACCCCCTGGTGGTGGTAGCTGTTGACCCGGATCTCGCCGGGCCCGTAGATCTCCTCGAGCCGGGTGCCCGGCTGCATGACGACCGTGTGGCGATGCGCCCCGCCGAGCGGGTCGCGATGCGGGATGCCCTTGGGCAGGTCCTCGGGCAGGTGGAGGAACAGCCCGCCGCCGCAGACGACATTCAGCTCCTGCATGCCCAGGCCGATGCCCAGCACGGGCATCCGCCGCTGCTGCACAAGCTTGACGAGCAGCCGATCGGCGAGCTCGCGCCGCTCGGAAACCATGGTGACGGCCGGGTGCGGCGACAACCCCATCTTGCGCGGGTCCAGGTCGTCGCCGCCGGCGAGCATCACGCCGTCCAGCCGGTCGAGGATCGGCGAGATGTCCGACTCGCGGGTCAGAGGCGGAATGATGACCGGCGTGGCGTTGGCGGCCAAAAGGCACTCGAAGTAGCCGCTCTGGATGAAGCAGTGAGGCGTGCGGCCCTTCGCCGGTGCGCGGAAGTCCGTGTTGATCCCGATGAGAGGACGATTCTTCATGGCAGCCATCCCTTCCTTGAAATGGACTCGGCGAAATCCGTTCCTGGTACGCCGGCTGCGCCCGACCCGATCGATTCAATCCTGTTCAGGTCTTCTAGTCGCGTCGGGCGTCATCCCTGGAGCAGCCTGACGGAAGAACCGTGGAGGTCCCCAATCCGGCCGATCGCGACGTACCATCCGTGCCCCTCCGGTCCGCGGAGGGGCCGTCTGCGAGAGCCTCCTTGTTGAAATGTAGCTCAGGGGAGAAACGAATCCGACTGATCCTTCAATCGCTCGCCGGTGAGGCGAGGTCACCAGAGTCTACCGAGAGGCAGTCGCCGAATTCAAGCAAAATCCAGGGGCTTCGACGCGTTTTCCGGCAGAATGAGGCATCGCCGCGATTCGGGAAGCGGGATGGACATTTCCGACGCCGGCCGGGGCGAACAGGCCGCATCGTGGGGACGGTCCGATGGGCTTACGCGGTCCCGTTCGTCGGGATGCGCAACCGCCTGCGCAGTTCGAACACAACGCGATGCCTTCGGAATCCCCCTCGCTCCAGGAAAGTCCGCCCCGAACGCCGGCCCGATGGACGTGCCGGCCGCGGCCCGGCCACGGCGGATCGCACGGACCCCACCTCGGCCGATCTGTTGACGACCCACTTTCGCATGTTGTGCAGCCGCATTCCCAGCACCCAGCCCGCGGCGCCGCATCCCCCGCACGCCACCCGCGGTGCCCCGCACGGGAGGCAAGGTTGGCACAGAAAGCATCACTCCTCACGCTATCTATTTTGACTATGTTGCAAATCCTCAATGTGGATGCACTTGTTCGATAACACCGCGCCTCTTGCCTCGGCACGATCTGTCACACACGCGGTCCACCTTGCCTTATCTTTTTTGACTATGTTGACTCAAATGTTAGTTAATCCGATAATGAGACGATCTCTTGGCACTCCCCTTGCTCGGAACGAAAGCTCCTCCCCTGCGAAATCGGCGATGCCCGGAAGCTGCCCGCGGTTGCGTTTGTCGCGACCGCGACGGCGGCCACAGGTCCGGGCGCGGATGCAGCGGTCGGCCGAGCCGCGACCGGCGCCGTGCGCCCCGGCGCGGCTGGTTCGGACGAATCGGCCGGCACGGTCGTCCTGCGCGCCGGGACCGCGAGGAGGACGGGACGGAGTCAACCTGGAAGGAACACCGAGGAGGAGTCATCATGAAATATCCCCGTAGGGCCAAAGACGGACCCCGCCGGCGCCGCCGGCATCCCATGTTCTGCGAGTCCCTCGAGGATCGCCAACTGCTCACGGCCTCGCCCGCCGACGTCAGTGCTCTCCAGCAGCACATCTCCAGCGACCATCTGGTCGACCAGATCTCGCAGCTCGCCAGCGTCGAGTCGCCCGCGCCCACGGTCCAGTCCTTCGCCCAGGGGTCCTCGCCTCGCACCTGACCTCCGACCAGAACATTGTCAAGGTCGCTCAACAGCAGGACGCCATCCTGCCGCAGACCATCTCCGAGCCCGTGGACAAGGCGGTCGCCGCCTGGGTCAGCGGCGCCGTGGGGACCTCGCAGTTCGACACCCGCTACCTCTCGACGATGGTCAACGTCGAGCAGATCCGCATCGACCAGGCCGAGCAGTTCGTCAGCACCACGACCGACTCGGCGATCGCCAACGCCATGAAGCCGGAGATCGCCACCGACACCTCGAAGATGCAGCAGGCGGAGTCGCTGCTCCGCGGCCTCGGCGTCGGCTCGACCAGCGGGTCGGGATCCGCGAGCGGCTCCGGATCGGGCTCCGGGTCCGGCTCGGGGATCAGCAGCGGATCGGGATCCGCGAGCATCTGCGCGAGCGGATCGGGCTCGACGAACTCCAGCGGATCGGGGTCCATCAGCATCGGCAGGTCGGGCTCGACGAACTCCAGTGGCTCCGGTTCCACGAGCGGCATCGGCAGGTCGGACTCAGCGAGCGCCAGCGGTTCCGGTTCCACGAGCGGCATCGGCGCCGGATCGACCAGCGCGAGCGGATCGGGATCCGCCAGCACCGGCACCGGATCGGGCAGCACCAGCACCAGCGCCAGTGCCAGCGGATCGGGCTCGACCGGCGCCAGGGGCTCGGGATCGACCAGCACTAGCAGCCCGGGCAGCACCGGCACCAGTGGAACGGGCTCGGCGAGTGGCTCCGGGTCGGCCATTCTGACCGCCCATGGGTTCGGCAGCACCAGGGCGTCAGGCTCCGTCAGCGCCGGCGTATCAGGTTCGGCGAGGGCTAGCGGTTCGGGCTCGATCTGAACCGCGCATCGCGATCCGGCCGCCCCGCCTCCAGAAGGCAGGGCGGCCGGATCGCCGTCACGGCAATCGGTCCGACCGGCGTTTCTCGCGCCGACGTGCCCGCCCGGACCCTTCCGTCCGGTCGGGCACTCCCGCGCGCGCCGACCGCCTCCGGCGCGTCCAGGGCTGCCCGGTCATCGCGGCGATACCCCGCGCCGGGGTTTGACGCCGGGGCGTCCGACCGATAAACTACGATTCACGTGGAAAGTCCGTCCGCAACCGAACCGCCAGCAAGGCCGCCTCGGGCCCGTCGTCCGAGGGCGATCGGCCGGATCGTTCGTGAACCGAATCGAGGGTAGACGTGTCGCTCGTCGTCAAGGACCTGATCGACGCGGGGGTCCACTACGGCCACCGGGCCAGCCGGTGGAACCCCAAGATGAAGCCGTACATCTACGGCAAGCGCAACCTGATCCACATCATCGACTTGAAGGAAACCGTCCGCGGCCTGCTCCGCGCCCTCAAGTTCTTCCAGCGCGTGACCTCGACGAACGGCCTGATCCTGTTCGTGGGGACGAAGCGGCAGGCGGCCGAGACCATCATCGAGCAGTGCACCCGCTCGGGGATGCCCTTCGTGACGGAACGCTGGCTGGGCGGGACCCTGACCAACTTCCGCACGATCCGCAGCCGGCTCCAGCGGCTGGAGGAGCTCGAGGCGACCCTGGACGGCGAGCAGGCGCTGAGCTACTCGAAGAAGATGATCTCCACGCTCAGCCGCGAGCGGCGGAAGATGGAGCGGAACCTCCGGGGTATCCGCCACATGAACCGGCTGCCCGAGGCGCTTTTCGTCATCGACCCACGCCGCGAGCACATCGCCGTGGCCGAGGCGCGCAAGCTGGGCATCAAGGTGGTCGCGCTCCTGGACACCGACTGCGACCCCGACCTGATCGACCTGCCCATCCCGGGCAACGACGACAGCATGCGGTCGATCGAGCTGATGCTGGGCCGGCTGTCCGAGGCGATCATCGAGGGCAAGGCGGCGGCGCCGCCCGAGCCTCCGCCCACCGAGGGCGGCGCCCGCGGTGATCGGGACCGCGACCGGGATCGTGATCGCGATCGCGATCGCGACCGGCGCAGGGGCCCCGGCCGTGGCGACGGTGGAACGCGCGGGCCGGTCCGACCGCGCGACGCCGGGCCAGCCCGGGCCGTGGCACCCGCCGCGACGGCCGGAGCAACGGCCGCCGAGGCACCCGCGGCTTCCGCTCCCGCCGCCGAGGCAGCGGTCCCGGCGCCCGCCGAACATGCGGCGCCGGTCGCCGAGACCGCACCCGCGCCGGCCGCCGAGACCGCACCCGCGCCGGCCGCCGAGACCGCACCCGCGCCGGCCGCCGCGACCGCACCCGCGCCGCCCGCCGAGGCCCCACCCGCGCCCGCCCCC
>JAKAUH010000981.1 GCA_021818605.1 Planctomycetota bacterium | reverse complement strand
TTGTGGAGGGTGAGGCGCCGTCGTTGTTGCCGCAGGAGACCTAAAACGAGACAGGCGAGTGGGCTGGCCGAGTCGGCGGATGCAAGGTCCGAGAGGACCGGGAAGTCTGCGGGACGAACGCCGCCGAGAGCATCCCATCCCGGAACCAGGGGAGATCCTGCGCCGGTGGGATGAAGGAGAGAAGACCGTCGCGGTGGAGGCCAATGCTCAGCCATTGGTGTGCGTCGTGGTGCGCGCGGATTCCACAGTACAGACACTGTCAACTCCACTGTGAACGGCTACTAGGCTACGTTGGTTCGCTCTAAGGGATGCCTTGGGGAACGTAGAACAATCTCGGCGAGGTGGCAAGAATTGCGATGTGTTCGTCGCCCCTGTTTCTGGAGTACGGCGTCGCCGGGGAGTCGGTGCGGGCAAGGCGAGGATCGCCTCGGTCTGAGCGGCTGTGAATCTTTCGACTTTGTGTTTTGAACAAATGTGCGGAGCACATCTGACATGGCGACAGCGGAAGGCTTTACGTCCATAGGAGCCGCCGCATAGCCTGGACGTCCGTTGAAAGATTCACAGCCTCTGAGCCTTCAGATCGGGAGAGAGCCAGGCGCGAATCATCCCGTGTTCCTGGCTTCGCCGGACCGGCGCGCGGCCCGGGGCAGGGCCGGTGGTCTCGCGGCGGCGGGTTTCCAGGGCATGGTTTCGGGCTCCAGTTGGAATCGCCTCCATTGTATCCCAATCGTGCGACGAAGCTCGATCGGGGTGAGCCATCGCGCGAGTCCTGCGGGGGATTCCGGAGATCGATCCGGCCGAATAAGGGCCTGCCAGGGGCGAATTCTCTCCTGGCTGGCTCAGTTCTCACGGAAGGACGGCCGGTCACCCGGCCAGGCCACTTCAGGAAAGGGAGGTCCAGGGTCATGAAACCGTTGTCGAAGTCGGCCGTGGTGTTGTTCACAGTGGTGAATCTGGCGGTTTACGTCGGGCTTGCAGCGTGGGGCTGGGGCGGTTGGTGGGCGCTGATGGCGCATCCCGCCCGTGCGGCGGCCGTCATCGTGATCGTGGCCGCGTCGGTCGCGTCGGTGTTCACCGGCGGCAATCTCTCGAGCGGTCGGCGCGAGGACACCCGCAATCGCTGGGTGTTCGTCCCTTTCCTGGTGATCGGCCTGCTGACGGGCTGGTTGCCGGCCTATACCGACCGCGTCGACTTCGGGACGATCGACGGCGACACCGTCCGTTATGCCGGGCTCGCGCTGTTCGTCGTCGGAATCATTCTGCGGATGGTGCCGGTGTTCGTCCTCGGCCGGCGGTTCAGTGGCTTCGTGGCGATCCAGGAAGGCCACCAGCTCGAGACCCACGGCGTCTACGGCGTGATCCGCCATCCCAGCTACCTCGGGCTCATGCTCGGTCTGTTCGGCTGGTCGCTGGTGTTCCGCAGCGCTCCCGGCATCTTGCTCTCGCTGCTCCTGGTCCCGCCCCTGATCGCGCGGATTCGATCCGAGGAGGCGCTACTGGCGTCCGAGTTCGGCCAGCCTTATGAGGACTACCGTCGCCGCACCTGGCGGCTCGTGCCTTTCGTCTATTGATCCCCTTGTGTGGGACGCCAGCGGGTTCCCTTCGAGTCGATCAGGCGGGAGAATCAGACCCAGCCCGACGCGCAACGAGTCGGGGGAGTAACTGTCGCCTGACCTGGGAGAATGCCCATGATTTCGACAATGTTCGCCGGCCTGCTGGCGGTGGTGGCACTCGGTCCGGATGAGCCCCGGGCCATCCCACTCTGGCCGAACGGCGCGCCCGGGTTCGAGGCCCGGCGGATTGAGCCCGAGCAGGCGAAGGACTACTGGGTCAAGAACGTGCACAATCCCTCGATCACGGCGTTCCTGCCGCCGAAGGAGAAGGCGACGGGCGCCGCGGTGGTGATCTGTCCCGGCGGCGGACACCGCCTGCTGGTGTACAACGCCGAGGGCGTCGAGGCGGCGCGGTATCTCAACGGCATCGGCGTGGCGGCGTATGCGCTCAAGTACCGGCTCGGCCGCGAGCAGGGCTCGCCGTACAGGATCGAGGTCCACGCCCTCGCCGACGGCCAGCGCGCGGTACGGCTGGTCCGCAGCCGGGCGGCCGAGTGGGGCATCGATCCGAAGCGCGTCGGCATCATGGGATTCTCGGCCGGAGGCGAGGTCGCCTCGATGGTCGCCTTCACCCCCGGCGCCGGGGATCCGAAGGCCGAGGATCCGGTCGACCGCCTGGACGCCCGCCCGGACTTCCTGATCCAGGTCTACCCGGGCCCGATCGGGATTCCCGAGGCGATCCCCAAGGACGCCCCGCCGGCGTTCCTGATCGTCGCCAACGACGACCGTGGCGCCTCGCGATCGATCGCCCGGCTGTTCCAGGGCTATCGCGACGCCGGGGTCCCGGTCGAGGCTCACGTCTTCGCGCGCGGCGGACATGCCTTTAACATGGGGAAGCGGTCCAGGCTCGCCTCACTCAGGAGATGGCCCGAACGCCTCGCCGACTGGATGCAGGACAACGAACTGCTCACGCCCTCCAAAAACCCGCCGGCACGCAGGTAGCGGCCTTGCCGTCGCCCGTCGTCTCGTGCCAGGACGTCGAGATCCCCGAACATGCAGCAAACACCCTCACGGGAGCAGCCTCGACGGTCGATGCGGAGCCGATGCCTCGCGGCGATTGTCTGGGCGATCGCAATCGCAATCGCGCTCGGCGCGGCCGGTTGGTTGTCCGCGTCGGCGGGCGACGAACGCAGAACGCCCGGGCTGTCGACTGATCCGGCGCCGGTAGAGACGCGCTTCCGCGCCGAGATCCGCCCGTTCCTCGAGGCGTACTGCATCCGCTGCCACGGCAAGGACAAGCCGAATGGTGAGATGGATCTGAGCGCGTTCACCACGGTTAACTCCGTGGCGAAGGACCTGGCGCGGTGGGACCTGGTGCTCGAGCAGCTCGAGGGCGGCACGATGCCGCCGGCGAAGGCTCCGAGGCGGCCGGACGCGGCGGCCCGCAAGGGGGTGATCGGCTGGATCGGCGCGGTGCGACGACTCGAAGCCGCGCGGAACGCGGGCGATCCGGGAAGCGTCCCGGCGCGTCGACTGAGCAACGCCGAGTACGACAACACAATCCGCGATCTGACGGGCGTGGACCTGCATCCGACCCGGGAGTTCCCCGTGGATCCGGCCAACGAGGCGGGGTTCGATAATTCGGCTGAGTCGCTGGCGATGTCGCCGGCCCTGGTGAAGAAGTACCTCGACGCGGCGCGCAGGGTTGCCGACCACCTGGTGATCAAGCCCGACGGCCTGACCTTCGCGCCGCACCCGATGCTCGCCGATACCGATCGGGACAGGTACTGCGTCAAGGCGGTTATCGACTTTTACAGGCGGCAGAAGACGGACCTCGCCGACTACTTCCTCGCCGCCTGGCGGTATCGCCACCGCGAGGCACTCGGGCGCCCGCGTGCGACCCTCGATGAGCTGGCCGACGAGACCGGCCTCAGCCGCAAGTACCTGGCGACGATCTGGTCGACGCTGGGCGACGGCTCCGAGCCGATCGGCCCGATCGCCGCCCTGCGGGCGCTCTGGAACGAGCTGCACGCGCCGAAAGCGGGACAGTCCGACGCGAACCTCGCGCGGCCCGGCTGCCAGCGGATGCGCGACTTCGTGGTCGAGCTCCGCGGTCGACTGGTGCCGGAGGTCAAGAACCTGCGGGCGCGGGGGATTGGTTCGGGGACGCAGCCGTTCGTCCTGTGGAAGAACCGGCGCATGGCGGCCAACCGGATGCGGTACGCCGGCGGCGGGCAGAAGATCCGGGCGTCGGAATTGCACCTGACCGGTGCATCAGCCCGGGCGCTGGCCTTCCCGATGAGCCTGGAGGCGGCGATCTGCTCCGAGCGAGCCTTCACGCGGTTCTGCCGGACGTTTCCGGACGCGTTCTACGTCCCCGAGCGGGCGCGGGTGTACCTCGATCCCAAGGGCGAGAAGGGGAACAGGGGCCGGCTGCTGAGCGCCGGGTTTCATAGCATGACGGGCTACTTCCGCGATGACGGACCGCTGTACGAGTTGATGCTCGACGAGGCCGGACGGAAGGAACTCGACCGGCTCTGGGACCAGTTCGACTTCATCACCGGCGCCCCGATGCGGCAGTATTCCAGCTACCTCTGGTTCGAGCGTGCCGAGACCGGCTTCCTGCGGGGCGACCCGGCTTTTGACTTCGTTCGGGCCGAGGACCCGGATGCGGCCTCGGAACCGAAGATGCATCGGTTCGCCGAGGTCTACCTGGCCAAGGCACGTCGGTACGGCGCCCGGGACGAGGCCATCCGCGCCATCGAGGATCAGTTCCGGATCATCGCGGCGACGATCCGTCGCGTTGAGCGGGAGCGCGGGGAGGCCGAGCCGCGCCACGTCGAGGCGCTCCAGCAGTTCGCCGGGCGGGCGTTCCGCCGGCCGCTCACCGAGCCGGAGCGCCGGGGGATCGCCGAGTTCTACCGGACGCTCCGCGAGGCCGACGGCCTGAACCACAAGGATGCCCTGCGCGACTCGATCGTCGGCATCCTGATGTCGCCGCACTTCTGCTACCGGGTCGATCGGGTCGCGGACTCGACGGGCGAGGGCTCGCGCGGCACCGGCGCCGGAAGCGTCGCCGTGCGGCCGCTGTCGGATTACGCCCTGGCGAGCCGGCTGAGCTACTTCCTCTGGGCCAGCATGCCAGACGACGAGTTGCTCGCACACGCCAGGGCGGGCGACCTGCACGAGCCGTCCGTCCTGGCGTCGCAGGCGAGGCGGATGCTCCGCGACGCCAAGGTGCGTGGGCTGGCGATCGAGTTCGGCGGCAACTGGCTCGACTTCCGCCGGTTCGAGGAACATAACAGCGTCGATCGCACGCGGTTCCCGGCGTTCGACGACGAGCTGCGGCGGTCGATGTTCGAGGAGCCGGTGCGGTTCCTCGTCGACGTCGCCCGGAACGACCGTCGGGTGGCCGAGTTGATCGAGGCGCGGCACACGTTTGTCAACGCGGCACTCGCGCGGCATTACGGAATGCCGGTGCCGTCGTCGAAGGCGGGATCGGAAGGCTGGGTCCAGGTCGACGACGCGGACCGATATGGCCGCGGTGGGCTCCTGCCGATGGCGGTGTTCCTCACCCGGAACTCGCCGGGCCTGCGGACCAGCCCGGTGAAGCGCGGGTACTGGGTCGGGCGCCGGATCATCGGCGAGACGATCCCCGCGCCTCCGCCGAACGTCCCCGACCTGCCCGATGACGAGGCCAGGCTGGGCAACCGGACGCTCCGTGAGACGCTCGAGCGGCACCGGACGGATCAGGCCTGTGCCGGCTGCCACGAGCGGTTCGACTCGCTCGGACTGGCGTTCGAGGGATACGGCCCGGTCGGCGAGCGGCGCAAGGTGGACCTCGGCGGCCGGCCGGTGGACACCCGCGCGACATTCCCGCGCGGTGGCGAGGGCTCAGGGCTCGAAGGACTTCGCGCCTACGTTGAATCGGTGCGTCGCGATGAGTTCGTCGACAACCTCTGCCGCAAGCTGATGGCCTACGCCCTCGGGCGGACGCTCATCCCGTCGGATGACGCGACGGTCGCGGCCATGCGGGGCCAGCTCGACGCCGACGGCGGACGCGTCGGCGCGCTCGTCGAGGCGATCGTGACCAGTCCCCAGTTTCGGAACAAGCGGATCGAGACCCACATGCCGGAGTCATCACGATGAGGGATGCCCAGACTAGGGGAGACGATCGGAACGAGGTCCGGAGCGGGACAACCGCGACCCGCCGCACGTTCCTCCGCGGCGCGGGGGTGACGATGGCCCTGCCATGGCTCGAGTCGCTCCATGCGCTGGGCGCGTCGGCCGATGCGGTCGCGGCGGCCCCGCCGAAGCGGTTCGCAGTGCTGTTCATGGGCTGCGGCGTGAACCCGGACCACTGGTGGGCGAAGGGCGCGGGCGCCTCGATGGAGCTGGGCCGTTGCCTCGAGCCGCTAGCGCCGATCCGGGCCAAGCTGAACGTGGTCAACGGCCTGTTCAACCGGCACGCGCTGGGCGTCGGCATCCACCCGGGCCAGACGGGCAACATCCTGTCCGGCGCGGCACTCCAGAAGGGAGCCGAGCTGAAGGGAGGCGTCAGCGTTGACCAGGTCCTGGCGCGGCATCTGGGCGAGGACATGGCGCAGCCGAGCATGGTCCTCGGCTGCGAGCAGCCGATCACGGGCTATCACGAGACGAATTTCTCGATGGCCTATAGCTCGCACATCTCGTGGCAGAGCGCGACCTCGCCGGTGCCGATGGAGGTCTACCCGTCACTGGCCTTCGACGCGCTGTTCGATAACCGAGGGAGCAAACGGAACCAGAGCATCCTCGACCGCGTCCGCGACGAGGCTGCCGGTCTGGGCCGGTCGCTGGCGCCCGGCGATCGCGCCCGCCTGGACGAGTACCTCACGAGCGTGCGCGAGGTTGAGCGGCGGGTCGTGCCGATGCGCCGTGACAAGGCGGCGGGCGACGCCCGCGCCGCCGGTCGCAACCGGCCGGCGCTCACTATGCCCCGGCCCGAGAACGGCCTGCCCGAAAACATCCGCGAGCACATGCGGCTGATGTGCGACCTGATCGCGCTGGGCTTCCAGACTGACAGGACGCGGATCGCCACGCTGTTGCTCTGCCGGGACATCTCGGGGCTGTTCTACCCGTTCCTCGAGGTCAAGTCGGCACACCACGGGGCATCGCACGACGACCGGTCGGAGGGATACCTGCGGGTGACGCAGTTCTACGTGAGCCAGCTCGCCTATCTCGCCGGGCGGCTCGACGCGATGCGTGAGGGCGAGGGCACGGTGCTCGACAGCACCTGCCTGATGTTCACGAACAGCCTGTGGTCGGGCACGAAGCACGATGCGACGAAGGTCCCCGTGCTGCTCGCGGGCGGGCTCGGTGGGACGCTCGCGACCGGCCGGGTTCTCGACTACCGCGGCCGGCCGGATCCGGAGCGGCGGCTCTGCTCGCTGTACCTCGGCGTCATGGACCGGATGGGCGTGAAGCTCGACCACTTCGGCGACGCGAGGGAGCGGCTGGCGGGGCTCTGACGATGTCGTTCGGCGGGGTCTCCGAGCCTCCAGGAAGCCGGTTCGGTTCGGAGCGGGGTCATCAGACCCGCGCCCAGCCATCGCGAGCGCAGACGAGGGAATCGCGGCCGACCACGCTTACTCGCCACTCGCCACTCGCGACTCGCCACGTTCCCCTAGTCCGCGCGACGCGCGGGCATCTCGACGCCCGCGCCCTGCTGGCGCAGGCCCTTGAGCCGCCAGACGTGTGGGCCCTGGAGTGCGAGGCTGGACTCGGCGGAGGGGAGCGGCGGCGGCATCTCCGCGCCGTCCCAGGGGGGGGTTTCGAGGCTGCGGAGCACCTGGTCCGCCAGCCGCATGACGCGCAGGCCGTCCTCGCCGTCGACGCGGGGGCGAGATAGACCTCGCGCCGCGGCGATGAAGTCCTCGAGCTCGAGCGCCAGTTGCTCGGTCCCCTCATACGGCACCTTGTCGACCCGGAGCATCTTGCCGAAGACGTGCTCCTTGATCGCGGCGGGCTGCGACAGGTCCAGGCCGTCGAGGTCGGGCCGGCCGCGGAGTTGATCCGTCGGGCGGACGAGTGTGGCCTGCCTGGCGGCGAAGTCGAGCGAGGCATAGCCCTCGGCGCCCCAGACCCGCATCTTCCGCACGGCGTTGTAACTGGCTCGGCTGGCCGTCACGTCGGCCACCGTGCCGTCGGCGAACCCGATGCGGGCGTTGGCGACGTCCTCGTGCTCGCCGAACAGGCTCAGTCCCACCGCCGACACCGACTGCACCGGGGCGGCAACGATGGAGAGGATCAGGTCCAGGTCGTGGATCATCAGGTCGTGGACGACGCCGATATCGGTCGAGCGGAAGGTGAAGGTCGACAGCCGTTCGGCGTTGATATACCTGGCCCGCACACCCAGGTCGTCGAGCGCCCTCATCGCCGGGTTGAACCGCTCGATGTGCCCGATCTGCAGGACGGCGCCGGTGGCGCGGGCCAGCGCGGCGATCTGTTCGGCCTCGGCGAGCGAGACGGCCATCGGCTTCTCGACCAGGGTGGCGATCCCGCGAGCCAGGAAGGCGACGGCGACGTCGCGGTGCATCACCGTGGGCACGGCGATCGTGACCGCGTCGACCAGGTCGACCAGCCGTCGGTAGTCGTCGAATGCCGAGGTCTGGCACCGCTCGGCGATCATCGCCGCCCGGCCGGCGTCGCGGTCGGCGATGCCGACCAGGCGGACACCTGGCATCGTCGAGAGGATCCGGGCGTGGTGCTGGCCGAGATGCCCGACCCCGACGACTCCGACTCGCAATGGCGTCATCCTTGTGCCTTCCTCCAGCGCTCCCGCGCCCGGCCCTGCTTGCCGAGGTGCTGGGCCTCGATGAACTCCAGCAGGCTCTTCACCTCGGGGCAGAGATGACCATGAGACTCGAGAATCCCTGCGGCGTGCGCGGCAGTCATCTTCGCCCGGTAGATCAGGCGATGCGCCTCGTGCAGCGCCGTGATCGCCTCGGCGGAGATCCCGTGCCGGCGCAGGCCGACGACGTTGATGCAGCGCACCTTGGACGGGTTGCCATCGATGATCATGTAGCGGGGCACGTCGTGGTAAATCCGCGACAGGCCGCCGACATAACTGAACTCGCCGAAGGTGACGAACGGGTGGACGCCGACGCCGCCCGAGATCGTCACGCACGACTCGACGTGTCCATGGCCGCCGAGCATGGTGTTATTTGCGATGATCACGCGGTCCTCGATCACGCAGTCGTGCGCGACGTGGACATTCACCATTAAAAGGTTGTCGGAGCCCACGCGGGTGAGTCCGACCTCCTTCTCGCTGGCGCGGTGGATCGTGACCCCCTCGCGGATGACGTTGCGGTCGCCGATCTCGACGCGGGTGTCGGTCCCCTGGTACGAGACGTCCTGCGGCTCGCCGCCGATGACGGCGAAGGGATGCACGACGTTGTCCTCGCCGATGGTCGTGCGGCCGTAGACGCAGGCATGGGCGATCAGGCGGGTGCCGCGGCCGATCTGGACCTCGGGCCCGACCACGCAGTACGGGCCGACCTCGACGTCGTCGGCGAGCTCCGCGCGGGGGTCCACGCAGGCGGTGTCGGCAATCAGGGTCGCCATGTCGCTCGAGTCCTCCCGATGAGTTCGAGGGGGGCACTGTCGGCCGGCTCGGCGCGCCTCACCCGGCGCCCGGCCCCGCGCCCGTGGTTCTGGTCGTGGTCATTCGCAGGCGGCCGCGGCCAGCATCGGCCCGCCGCGGCCGCCGCCCGCGGCGCGGGCCGCGTCGACGATCACGAAGCGGATTCGTGCCTGGGCCGCCAGCGCACCGCCGACCTTCGCCGTTCCGGAGACGACTGCCGAGTGGTCCTTGATCCGATCGCTGGTCACCTCGAGGACAACCTGGTCGCCGGGCACGATCGGCCGGCGGAGCTTGATGCCGTCGATCGCCGCGATCAGGGCCATCCGTCCCTCGCGGCGGATGCTCGCGGCGATCAGCACGCCAGCGGCCTGCGCCAGCGCCTCGACCACCAGCACGCCCGGCATGATCGGCATCCCGGGCCAATGGCCGCGGAAGAACGGCTCGTTGATGCTCACGTTCTTGATCCCCAGCACTTTCTTGCGGGGGACCAGCTCGAGCACCCGGTCGACCAGCAGGAAGGGGTAGCGGTGCGGTAGCAGGCTCATGATCCCGCCGACGTCGATCGTGCCGTCCTCGCGGAGCGGCAGCGGCTCGGGGTCGTCGCAGGGCTGGCAAGGAGTCGCTGGCTCGCGGGCCTCGAGCAGCCGACGCGCCAGCGCCGCATTTGTCTGGTGCCCCGAGCGATACGCCACAACGAACCCGTGCAGGTCGACGCCCAGCAGCGCCAGGTCGCCGGCCATGTCGAGGACCTTGTGCCGAGCGCACTCATCCGGGAACCGGAGCGAGTTGCCGATGACGCCCTCACGGCCGAAGAGCAGGAGGTCGGCCTCGGTGGTCCTCACGCCGATTCCGGCCGCCCGCAGTGCATCGGCCTCGGTC
>JAKAUH010000901.1 GCA_021818605.1 Planctomycetota bacterium | reverse complement strand
GTGACCTGGGCCTCCAGGGCCTGGCGGTAGAGCAGATCCGCTCGGGCCCTGTCCGAATTCCGGCGCACGAGCAGGTCGCCCAGCAGAGTGCGGGTACGGGCCAGCGACCGCCTTGCCTCGACGGCAATCGCGCCGGCGTCATGCCCATCGGCCGCCAGGGGCTCGAGCAGAGCGATCGCCCTGGCGTAGGCGGCCTCCGACCCGGCCAGCCGGCCGAGCTTGCGCTCGAGGTCGCCCATCTGCCGCCACGCCTGGCCGTGCTCGAGCTGGACCTCGGGTTTACCCGAGGCGCGGCCGGTGAACTTCGCGTAGTAGGCCAGGGCATTCTCGAGGATCTCCTGCTGCATCGGGTCGAGCTGGTCGTCGAAGGCGATGTCGGCGCCCTTCGCCAGCAGGTGCACGGCCTGGCGCGCCTGCTCGCCCTGGGTCTCGGCCTCCCGCCGCTCGCCCGAGATGATCCAGGTACTGCACGCCAGCGCGCCGGTGGCGACCGCCAGCGCGGCGACGCCCGCGGCGACCCTGGTCCGGTGCCGCCTGGCCCAGCGCAGGGCCTTCTGGGTCCACGGCTCGGCATACGCCAGCACGGGCTCGTCGGCCAGGTAGCGGCGAACCTCCTGGGCCAGCTCGGCGGCCGACTGGTAGCGGTCGGCCTTCTTCTTGCGAATCGCCTTCAGGCAGACGGCCTCGAGCCCGGGCGCCACGGTCGGCACGATCTGCCGCGGCGGCACCGGAGCCTCGTCGCAGACCTTGCGGATGATCTCCGAGGTCCTGGGCGCCACGAACGGCGGGCGGCCGGTGAGGATCTCGTAAAGAATCGCGCCCAGGCCGTAGATATCCGTGCGCTGGTCGACCAGGTCATGCCGGGCCTTCGCCTGCTCGGGTGCCATGTAGGCAGGGGTGCCGAGCAACTGGCCCTGCATCGTCCCCTCGGGCCCGGCGCCCGACTCGGGGACCTCGCGGCCAGCCGAGGAGCCCACATGACCGCCGGCGTTGCCATTCTTACTGCCGGGCCCGGAGCCCGCGGGCAAGAACGTGCCGGGCGAGGTGGCGTCGTCAGGGTAATCGGGGAGCGTGAGGTTATCGTCCAGGCCGGGAGCCGCGCAGGTGACGGCCGTCGCCGCCTCGGGGACCAGGCGGTCCGACGCGATCGCCTCGACGGCAGCGGCCGGCTGCGGCGCGGGTGGCCGCGCCGGGTCGGGGCCGACGCGCTTCGCCAGGCCCCAGTCGAGCACGATGTGCTCGCCGAAGTCGCCCAGAACGATGTTCTGGCCCTTGAGATCGCGGTGGATGATGCCCCGCGAGTGCGCGTAGGCCACGGCGTTGCAGACGTCGACAAAAGCGGTCAACAGCTCGTGCAGCTCGACGGGGTCGGCCTCGCCTGCCGCGCGTCGCTTGTGATACGCACGGATCGCCTCGCTCAGGGTGCGGCCGCGGACGAACCGCATCGTGTAATACGGCACGTCCCCCTCGTTCAGCTCGTAAACCGGCACGATGCCGGGGTGCTCGAGCTGCGCGGTGATCTTGGCCTCGTAGAGGAACCGCGAGCAGACGATCGTGTTCTCGGTCTGGTCCGGCCGGAGCTCCTTGAGCGCGATCTGCCGGCCGAGCGAACCGTCGCGGGCCAGCCAGACCCGCCCCATGCCCCCCTTGGCGTGCAGGTGGGTCAGCGTGTAGCGCTCACGCGAGTCGGCGTCGCCGGGCGAGAGGCTCTCGAGCACGACGTGCCCACCCTGGCCATCGTGACCGGCCGGCATCGGCGCGCCGGCAAGGTCGAGCAGCCCCGAGGCGCCGGCCAGCCCGCTCATGGCCTCGAGCGAGCGGCCGTCGAGCGTCGCGGCGAGCGTCGCGTGCGGATCGCCGCCGTGCGAGGCCAGCTCGTGGGCGACCGTCGCCTCGAGCTCGCTCCTCTGCTCGACCGTCATCAGCCCACGCTCGACCAGCATGTCGCCCAGGCCCATCGTCGGCTCCGACGCCAACGACATCGCGGCGCAGGTCTCCACCAGGGCGTCCGCATCCACCGCCCCGTTCTGGAAGGCGACGACGCCAAACAGCAAGTTTCGTTCGGTGTCCATGGGTGCCTCGTCATCGATTCGCAACGGCCGGTCAGGTTGTCGGTCCATCCAGGTCGCAGGGGCCGCGGAGATCCCCTCCCGCCGGCCCGGCATCGGCATCGGCATCGGCAACGGGCGAGCGGCCCCCGTGGCCCAGATCCCCTTCATCAAATCAAGCAGTGTAACCGGTTTTCCTTACGTTGAGAAGACTCCGCCGCGATGTCCGTCCTGTCCGGCGCTGTCCCGCCAGCCGATCAGCGCCCGGCCGATCCAACCTGGAGCCTGTCCCCAAAGGCTCCGAGACCGTCTCGTAGGATGAGCATCGCCCACCAGTTCGAGGCCTCGACCGGTGTCCAATACCCACCCTCCACCGTCCGATCGCCCTTCCGGGACAGGCTCATTGGAGCGCCGGGAACCAGAGACGGCCGACGGAAACCCCTCACACCGGCCGCGCCGTTTTTTCGGGCGTGCGGTTCGGCCCCATCCGACCGTGTTGCCGGGAATCATCCGGCTGGAGCCGCAAGGGCCGCCGGCCGATCGGCCCGAATACTCCCCGGGGCATGTCGCTCGGTACGAACGCCGGGCAGGTCCCCCTATCAGGGCCCCCGGCCACTCGGATATCCTCGCTCAACAGGCCGCTCGGCGATCCGGCGCGGCCGCGGGAAGTCCGGCGCAACACGATGGCCGGTCCTCGGGCCGCCGGACAGACCGGCCAGGGCGTGATCGTGGTCGAACTCGAGGTGGTGGCGGAGCCGATGGGAGCAATCCACGTCGGCAGGGTGCGAGGTCGTCGGCGATGGGGGGGATTCTCGGCGCCCGGGTGATGCCGTGCCCGCCGGAGTTGCGGCCGGCGGCGCTGGAGGTCCTCTACCGCCGGATGCCGGCCACGCTCCGGGGACACCTGATCGCCGAGGTGCTGGCGGACGCCCAGGCCGGCGACCTGGACCTCTCGGGGCTGTGGGTGGCGCGGATCCGGTCGGGCCGGATCATCGGCGCGATGATGACGCAGGCGCTGGCCGGCAAGGTGGCCGCCGTCTGGCCGCCGGAGGTCCGGCCCTCGTGGCGACGCGCACCGATGGCCGCCGCGCTGGTGAGGTCGGCGCTGGAAAACCTCTCGACCCGCGGCTACCGCCTGGCCCAGGCGGCGCTCGACGAGTCGGCCGGCCCACAGGCCGCGCGCGACCTGGCGCGCGGCGGCATGCCGCACATCACCGAGCTTTTGTACCTCGAGCGCGACACGACCACCCCCCTGCCCTGGCCCATCCCGGGACCAGACCATGACCGTCGCGAAGCAACGGCAACGGCAACCGCAACGGCAACAGCACCCGACTTCGTCTGGCGGCCGTACGCCCCTGCGATCGCGGAGGAGTTCCGCGCGGTGCTCCAGGCGACGTACGAGGGGAGCCTGGACATGCCCGAGCTGGAGGGCACGCGCTCGCTCGAGGACATCCTGGCCGGGCACCAGGCCGCCGGGCTGTTCGTCCCCGCGCGCTGGCAACTGGGCGCCCTCGCCGGCGAGCCCGACTCGGGGGCCGTGCTGCTGCTGAACGAGGCCCCCGGGCGCGAGGCCTGGGAGGTCATCTACCTGGGACTCACGCCGACGGCCCGCGGACGAGGACTCGGCCGCGCCGTCATCCGCCACGCCCTGGACCTCGCCCGCAGGGCCGGCGCCCCGGTCCTCGAGCTGGCGGTCGACCTCCGCAACTCGCCCGCCGTGCGCCTGTATCGCCAGACCGGCTTCACCCCACGCGACCGACGCTCCGTCCACCTCGCCGTCCTGCGCGGGCCGGGATGACTCTTCTATCCGGCGTCGGTTGTCTGCTCTCCGTGAGAGTTCCCGGCTGCAGGCACGATCCGGTGGGGTTCCCGCTCCGGACTTCGGATCGACGGAGGAATCCGGGAACCGACGCCACGGGTTGCCGCACCAGTGTACCCGGGACCCGACGCCACAACTCCCAGTCAGGCAACGACCTGTACTCACCACGCCGGTCCGCCTCCGGCCTTTTCCCGACCGTCCCGGCGTCCCTATCCACGGCCGGGGAGCCATTGATGCGAAAAATCATCAATATCTGGTGTCCCCGGTCGGAGCCGTTTCGGAAGGTTGGACAGAGGACGACGTGGATCGGCAGCACGGTGCGCGTTCCCACCTCCAATCGAGGAAGGTGGCCGAGCGAAGTGACGGGGTGCCGGACCCGGGTCGAGCAAGATCCGGATCAACATCCGCGCCGCCTCGTCCGCGACGTGGGCTCCAGGGCGCGCGGAGAACACCAGGTTCGATCGACGCGAGGCGAGGCGAGGCGAGAGGATCATGAGCGAGGGCCAGGGCGTGATTGGTCGGCCACCGGGGGTGTTCGCGTAATCGCTGCATGATGTGCTCCGAGATTCTCGGACGTCGCGCACGACTGGCTGGCCTTCAGGCCGCCCAGCCTGCGCTCGAAGTCCGAATCCTCACGGAAAACGGAAAACCTGGGACCAAGGATCACGACGTCACACGCTCGCCTCACCTGCGAAACGTCTCCGAACGGTGTATCCGACGGCAAGGCGATCAGGAGCGAGAGAGCCTTCCGCAACGAGGACGTAACTCGAAGTACCGGGAAGCCCAATCATTACCTCCTCGCTGAAAACCATGCCAGTGCCGGGGTTTTCGGCAGAGTCTGCAAGGAGATCCACATCATGCCGCGACTTGCCCTTGGCGTGACGCTATCGTTGGCCCTGACGACCTGGTGGTGTAGCGACGCGGTGGCCTGCGCCCGGGGGGGATGCAGGCGTTGCTGTTCGCCCGTCGGCTGCAGCTCCGCGGCACCGGCCTGGATCGAGGTCAAGATCCCCGATGGATCGAGGTTGTTCTTCGGAGAGACGGCCGCGACCCAGACGGCGGGGGTCCAGACGTACGCGACGCCTCCGCTGGTCCCAGGCTGGGACTACAGGTACACGCTGAGGGTGGAATCCGGCCAGGCCGGGGCGCCGCCGGATGTCCGGGACATCCTCGTCCGGGCCGGCACCCTTACCCGAATCGATTTTACGACCCCGAACAGCCAGGGCGGCCCCGCCCAGTGGCGGCCACGGAGCGGGGCGGAAGAACGGGTGGGGCCCCCGGTCCAGGAGGCCACCCGACCGGCGGACGTCCCGGACGCGATCGACCTCTGAGGGTCGGTCCCGCGGGGCCGGGCGAGCACGTCATCCCTCTGCCTTCAAGGGCCGTCGCTCACCAGAGCGGACGCAGCCGCCCCTGCTCAACCGGACCGGCAGCCTTGTGCGCAGATTCTTCTTAGGATTCGGGATTTACTGACCGCTGCGCAACGAAGTTAAGTTTCTTGCTACCCCGTTTGCCGAGGCTCGGACCCGACCCAGCCCGAATACGCCCGAAAAACAGGGGTTTCCGGGCACGAGCGACTGGCCTTCGCCGTCAGATTCCTTGAGGAAGACTTAAGCTTGCAGCGCAGCGGTCAGTAAGTATCACCTGGAGACCCTCGCCAACCGCATCGGCCTGGAGATCCGCGCGGCGCACTATCCGCCGCATTGCTCCAAATACAATCCGATCGAGCACCGCTTCTTCCCCCATGTGACGCGCGCCTGCCAGGGTCTGCTGATGACCTCGACGGAGGTGGCCGCCCAGGCCATGGCACGGGCGAGCACGAAGCAGGGCTTGAGGACGACCGTAGATATCATCGCCGATGATTATCCGCTCAAGGAGGGCTACCCCGCCGACTACCCCGAGACGATGAAGATCCGGTTTGACGAGGAGCTTCCCACATGGAATTACCGCGCCATCCCGGGCAACTACAACAATTAATAAATCCTGTATCCTAACGATGCAGCTTGCTGATCCGCTGACCCACATATTGACGCAACCAGGCATGGAAAGGCAAGGGACGGTCGCGGAGGTAGTCCGAGAGGTCCTGCGACGCCAACCGCAGCGCCTCCTGCACCATGTCGGCGGGATCGATCCGCGGCGCCAGCCGACGGTCGAGCCGCACCGACGCCATCCGGATCAATCGCTCGTAGTAGCGGATCAGGAGCGTCTGACGCGCGCGGTCGTCGCCCCGGGTGGCACGCTCCACCAACGCGGCGGTCTCCGGCTCGTGCTGGCTATTCGTCATCACGCGGTGACTCCCACAAACTCATCTTCCCGAACAGGCGCGAACGGAGACAGCCACGGCCGATTTGCCGACCGATTTCACAAGAATGAACGCCCGAGCGTGATGGAATGTGTCACGTGGACGCACAAAGAGGCCAGAGAAGAGATCGGGCCGAACCCAGCCGGTGACGGCCGTGGCCGCGGACCACCGGACGAGAGCGACGGCCCACCGGACGGGAGCGGCCTTCCACGCCTCACGCACGAGGGCCAGGCTCGCGATCCGAGATTCCCCTTCCGGACCAGCGTCTGTCCCGGAAGGAGCATCGCCGGTGTCGTAGGTCAGGCTCTCAGCCTGACTCCGGGTCCATTCGTCGGGCGGAGAGCCTGACCTACGTGTCAGCCGGGCACGGCTCTCCGGACAGACTCAAGAGCCCTGGCTCCGGTTCGACTCTCGTGAGAAGCGTGCGGTATCTTGAGAAGCAGCAAACGGACGGCGAAGCCGCCGAGCACGATGAGCAACACAGCGCCCAGGCGCCACGGAGCGCCATCTCCGGCAAGCAGCAGGACCACCGGCACCAGCGTACCGCCGACCAGGATGAACGCCAGGGCCAGGTAAACTTGCTGATCACGGTAGATTCGCGAAAGGGTCGGGCGAAGCTCCAGGAAGACCAGACCCGTCGGGATCAGGTTGAGCACGACGAGCACCGCAGCAACGGTGCGGAGAGCGGCGGCCGCCCGCGGGTGGCCGGTCAGTATCGAAATGGCGAGCAGCTCCGCACAGCCCAGCGTGAGTGCGGAGCTGGCCATCCAGCCGCCCAGCCATCGGGCGTCCTTCCAGCCCGGTTGCGAGCTCGTGCTAAAAAGCACCCCCTTGTACGCCAGCGACCCGAAGGCTGGCAGGAGACAGAAAACCACCGCCGACCAGCGCATCCACTCCAGCGCCTGCGACTCCGACGGCAGCCAGCCGATGAACTGCGCCGCCTCGATCGCCACGATCAGAGTCAGCGGCAGCGAATAGATCGTCAGGCTCCACGTGCCCAGCGACATCGGCGAACTCGGCTTGAAGACCCGGAGCATGTGATGGAACCGGAGCGGATCGCCCAGATCGGCCACCAGCATCACCAGGTCGGTGAGCAGCAACACCAGCGCGACGGGATACGCCAACCTGGCCACGGGGCCGAGCAGGCCGGGCCGGGCCAGTTCTCCGACCGCGGCGAACAGGAAAAGCCCCGTCGTCAGGTTGTTGAAAAGCAGATCCCACGCGACGAGCCCATGCCAGCCAGGGACCTTGGTCACGTCCTGGGTCAGATAGCCGGGCTCGATCGCTCGCGCCTGATTGTCGTCCTGCATGTCACAGTCTCTGGAGGAATAACAGCGAAAGAATCACGGCGATCGTGGCCAGCGCGCTCGCGATGGTCCGGCCGTAATCCGCAAGCATGTGCAGCCACGGGTTGAACGGCGCATCGGGGAGTCCGTACACGGCCGGGCGGTCGACGAGCAGGTAGAACGAATGCAGCGCGCTATAACTCTCGGTGGGCTCCTCACCATAGAGGTACGCGCCCGTGACGCCCCGCGCGTGCAGCTCCTTGACCCGGTTCCGTGCCCGCTCGCGCAGCTCGTCGATCGGACCGAACTGGATCGAAGCGGTCGGGCACGCCTTGGCGCAGGCCGGAACGAGGCCGTCCTTCTGCCGGTCGTAGCAGAGCGTGCATTTGTGCGAATGGCCGTCGAAATCGCTGCGCGTGATGACCCCGAACGGGCAGGCCGCGATGCAATACGAGCAGCCGTTGCAGATATCGCGCTGAATGTAGACGTTCGCGAATTCGTTGTAGATGATCGCGCCCGTGGGACAGGCGTGCTGGCAAGGGGCCGATATGCAGTGCTTGCAGACGTCGCTCATCATCAGCCAGCGACCGGCGCCGCCGCCGTTCACCAGTTGGTCGATCGTCAGCTCGTGGGTCGCGGTCGTGTCGTGGCCGGCCGATTGCCCGTTCGCGGCGAACTGCTCGATGAACTTCACGTGCCGCCACGACGTCGCGGAGAGCTCGGCCGTGTTGTCGTAGCTGTTGCCGGTCCACTCCAGCCCGTCCGCCGCGAGCTGATTCCACTGCTTGCAGGCCACCTCGCACGACTTGCAGCCGATGCAGACGGTGGTATCCGTGTAGAAACCCGTGGATGGCCGGGGCTCGACGTGACCATAGCGGAACGGCCAGGTGAGCCGATTGACGATCGAGGCCAGCAGGCCCACGGGCGGGTCGCTGGTCTGCGGCAGATCCGTCAGCTCGAGCTCTCTAATGCCCATGGGTGAAGATCCCCTCCGGCTGGGCCGACTCCGGCGTATCGGGTACGGGTTTGCGGTTGGGCCAGGTCACGAACGACACGGTCGGCCGCAAGGCGCGCCCGTTGCGACGACCAGCCTCGACCTGGCAGCCGAACGATTTCCCCTCGTGCATGCTCGTGTTCTGCTCGCAGACCAGCGAGGTCAGGTCGTTGGCATTGCCGCCGACGACCTGTCCGGCGAACCCCCAGTGGAACGGGATGCCGACCTGGTGCACCACGCGCCCGCCGACGATCAGCGGACGCAGCCTCCGGGTCACCATGGCGCGCACCTCGATGTGGCCGCGCGCCGTGCTGACCGTCACCCAGCCGCCATGGACGATCCCGCGCTCGGCCGCCAGTTCCGGGCTAAGCTCGACGAACATCTCCGGCTGCAGCTCATTGAGCCACGAGTTGAACCGGCTCATCGGGCCGCTCAGGTAGTGTTCGGTGAGGCGGTAGGTCGTCGCCACCACGGGGAACCGGGTCTCCGGCGTGGGCACCAGAGGGTTGTGGGGACCCGGGAAAATCCGCACCCCGGGCGTGCACATGTTGTCGGGATAGAGGAGGTTGCTCACCGGCGACTCGAGGGGCTCGTAGTGCGTCGGCAGCGGGCCGTCCTTGAGGCCGGTGGGGGCGAAGAGCCAGGCAACGCCGTCGGGCTTCATGATGAACGGGGTGTCGCCGCCGATCCGGTCCATCCCAGTCGCGCCGGGCGACGGACGATAGTCGGGGCGCTTGGTCGCCTCGAAGTCCGGTCGATCGAGACCCGTCCAGGCGCCATTTTGGGCATCCCACCAGACGAGCTTCTTGCGCTCCGACCAGGGCCGGCCCTCGGGATCGGCCGAGGCGCGGTTGAACAGCACGCGACGGTTATCCGGCCAGGCAAATCCCCAGTCCGGCTCCACCGGGTTGTCGGATCGCCTGCGCTGTGCCGCCCGATTGAGGCCGGGCTCGGGAAACACGCCGCTGTAGATCCAGAGGCCGCAGGCCGTCGTGCCGTCGCCCCTCAGGTCCGACGTGCCGGACAGCAGGCGCGGCCGGCCGTTACGCGGGTCGATCGCGTCGACCCTGTAGCCGTTCATCTCCATCAGGACTTTTTCCGCATCGACGTCGTCCTCGATCCGGCTGATCGAGCCGTCGGGGAGCCGCGGCGGTTCGTCGTGGCCGTAGTCCCAGGTGAGGTTCAGCAGGGGCTGATCCCTGGGATCCGTCGAGCCGGCATACAGCCGCTTCAGCCGCTTGCCGAGGTGGTAGACGAACCAGGAATCAGAGCGGCAATCGCCCGGTGGGTCGATCGCCTTCGAGTGCCACTGGAGCAGCCGTTGCGTATTGGTCAGCGTCCCGTCCGTCTCCGGATTGGTCGCGGCCGGCAGGACGAAGACCTCGGTCCTGATCTCCGACGGCGGCGGGGCGCCCGGGTCGTTCTTCCAGAAGGTGACGCTCTCGGTCTCGAACCAGTCGGCGACGACGAGCCAGTCCAGGTTGCGCAGCCCGGCGCGGTGCAGCCCCGCGTTCAGTCCGCCGCCGCCCGGGTTCTGGCCGAAGAGGAAGTAGCCCTTCAGCTCGCCGCGGGCCATCCGGTTGAATGTCGGCAGTTGCGAGTGATCG
>JAKAUH010000267.1 GCA_021818605.1 Planctomycetota bacterium | reverse complement strand
TTACTCGAGGAGTTCTGGGGGATAGTCCTCCTTCTTGGTGCCCGTGGGTACTCCTGTCGACTTGTTCACGACCCACGACGCCCTCGGCGTTCGGGTATAGCCCTGGAAAAGGGATTGCGGGTCGCGTCCAAGGAGTTTGGCGACGCCGCCGAATGTCGCCCGCTGATGGTAGCGTTCGAGGACCTCGAAGATCCCGTCGAGGGTCGGCGCCGGCGGCTCCGGCTTCACTTCGGCAGCTACCCCATGTTTGGGGTGAAAACTCCAGGGCCCGGCGCCCCCGCGCGCAAAAACGCCCTGTTTTCCAGCATTTGCCCGCGTTCAGCCGCTTCGCTATCTCAAAAACGTAGTGACAATCAATATCGGATGTACACCAATTTACTCCAGCAAATTCCCTTGTTTTTGCCACTGTTCATCGTGATAATGGCTCTTGGTCGTCTCCCCATCTCATTACCTCCCCTGGACGCCATCAACCAACCATGTATCCGCGAACCGTCAAAGTCCGCTCTTCCAGTGGTTCCATCCACGAATACATCCGCATCGTGGAAGCCTACCGCGATGACGGTAAGGTCAAGCAACGGGTCGTCGCCGACCTCGGACGCAAAGACCTCCTCATCGAAGTCCTCCCCAAGCTCCGTCGTCTCCTCGCCCAGGACACCGACCCCGAGCCCGGCGATCCGGCCGCCCTCCACGTCGGTGATGCCGCCAACTGGGGGCCGGTCCTGGTCGTCCGCGCCCTGTTCGACCAACTTGGCCTCTGGGCCATCCTCGACCAACACCTCGGGACAGCCAAGGGCGTCCCCTTCGCCGACCGCGCCTTCGCACTGGTCGCCAACCGGCTCATCGCCCCGGCCAGTGAGGATGGACTGGCCGGTTGGCTCGAAACCGACTTCGTCTGCGACCGCCAGGGCCGACGCTTTATCCCCCATTGGCACCAACGCCGGCGGGTCCGCGTCCATCCCCGCCAGTTCGACGCCTGGTACCGCACCCTCGACCAGCTCATCAAAGCCAAGGACCACATCGAAGTGGCGCTGTATCACCGCCTCCGCGACCTGTTCAGCCTCAAGCCCGACCTGGTCCTCTACGACATCACCAGTACCTACTTCGAGGGCGCCGGGCCGCGCGACTTCGCCCAGCACGGCTACAGCCGCGACGGCAAACCGCAGAACGTCCAGGTGATCGTCGGCGTGGTGATGGTCGCCGGCTGGCCGATCGCCCACCATGTCTGGGCCGGCAACCGCGTTGACCATTCCACCGTTCAAGAAGTCATCAAAGACTTGTGCCAGCGGTTCGGGTTCGGCCGGCTGATCTTCGTCGGCGACCGCGGTATGGTCACCGATAAGAACATCGAGGCGATCACCAAGGATCAGCAGGGCTTCCTCGTGGGGGTCAAGCGGCGGCGCAACCCCCAGCTTGACGGCTGGCTCGAAGCCGTGGACGAGACGAAGTGGATGACCTGCCCGGGAGGCATCAATACCCGGGAACGCCAGACCAACCCGCCGCGGACCCGGGCCCAGGAAGTCCTGTCGGGCGATCCCGCTCTGCGGGTCATCGTCATCGACTCGGACGAGCGCCGCGGCTACGAGCAGGCCAAGCGGGAACAGGCGATGGAGCGAGCCCGTCAGCGTCTGAAGAAGCTCCAGGAGCAGGTGGCCGCCGGCAAGGTGAAGCAGCCCGAGAGGATCGGGGCGGCCGTGGAGCGAGTCATGCAGAAATATCATGGTTATCGTTATTTTGACTGGAAGCTCACGGGCGGGGTCCTGGAATTTTCCGAGAACGAGGAGCGGCTGGGACGCGAGAAGAAGATCGAGGGCAAATATGTGGTGATGACAGGCGAGAAGGGCCTGAGCATTCTGGACGCGGTGGCGCTGTACAAGGAGTTGACCGAGGTGGAGAGCGGGTTTCGCCAGCTCAAGGATGTGATGGCGCTGCGGCCGATCTATCATCAGATCGAGCCACGAGTGAAGGCGCATATTTTTGTGGCGGCGTTGGCGTTGCTGGTGCAAGGGCTGCTGGGCCGCCGGCTCAAAGAGGCCGGGGTGGATCTGTCGCCGGCGCGGGCCATGCAAGCATTGGGGACAGTACGATTGGTGACGTTTCACCTGGAGGGTCAAGCGGACCGGCGAGGGCAGACGGATGGCTGCCCCGACGCCCGGCTGGTGCTGAAGGCGTTGAAGCTGGCCGACCTGCGTCCGCCGGTGCCGCTGGAGGGGGAGGAGACGGTCATGTAGTGACTAATGAAAAATCCGCTCCTTGCGCCGCAAGGACTTACGATGACTCACCCCAAACATGGGCTAACCTTGATCGGGCGCCTCCGATGCTCGCGCGCCGATGGCTCTATCATGTGTATTCTGGCCGCGAGGCATGCGGCCGGTGGCCGCGCGGCCGGCCGACGAGAACCCGCATCGTTGAGTTGAAGTGAAGGAAAACCGAGCATGTCCCAACCCGAGCAGGCCGGGCTCCGGCCAATCGCCGAAGTCGCCGCCGAGCTGAAGATCGACCCAGATCATCTCGAGCCCTATGGCCGCGACAAGGCCAAGGTGCGGCTCGAGGCGCTGCATCAGGCCGAATCATCCCGGCCTCGCGGCCGCCTGATCCTGGTCTCGGCGATCACGCCCACGCCCGCCGGCGAGGGGAAAACGACCACCTCGATCGGCCTGGCCCAGGGACTTCGCCGGATCGGCAAGAACGCGGCGCTAGCGCTGCGGCAGCCGTCGATGGGTCCGGTGTTCGGCCGAAAGGGGGGCGCGACCGGCGGCGGCGCCAGCCGGGTCGAGCCGTCCAACACGATCAACTTGCAGTTCACCGGCGACTTCCACGCGATCACCGCCGCTCATAACCTGCTCGCCGCCGCGATCGACAACCGCCTGCACTTCGGCGACATGGACCTCGACTCGACCCGGATCCTCTGGAAGCGCGCGCTCGACATGAACGACCGAGCGCTACGGAACATCATCGTCGGGCTCGGCGGCAGCTCGCAGGGCGTTCCTCGCGAGACGGGTTTCGACATCACGGCGGCCAGCGAGGTCATGGCGATCCTCTGCCTGGCCAGCTCGCCGGCCGATCTCCGCTCTCGGATCGACCGCATCCTCGTCGGCTACACCAACAACGGCCAGCCGGTCCGCGCGGGCGAGATCGGCGTGACCGGATCGATGGCCGCGATCCTGAATGAGGCGATCCTGCCGAACCTGGTGCAGACGACCGAGTCGACCCCCGCGTTCATCCACGGCGGGCCGTTCGCGAATATCGCGCACGGGTGCAACTCGGTCCTCGCCACCCGGATGGCGATGGCGATGTCCGACTACGCTGTCACCGAGGCCGGGTTTGCCCTCGACCTCGGCGGCGAGAAGTTCTTCGACCTGAAGTGCCGCGCGGCGGGTCTGAATCCGTCGGCGATTGTGCTGGTGGCGACCACCCGCGCGCTCAAGATGCACGGCGGCGTCGAGCTCGACGCGCTCAAGGAATCGAATCCGTCGGCCGTCGAGAAGGGGCTCGAAAACCTGGCTGCGCATCTGGATAGCGCCTCCAACTTCGGCAAGCCCACGGTCGTCGCGATCAACCGCTTCACGGCCGACACGGAAGAGGAGATGGCGGTTGTTCACCGCTACTGCGCCGGGCGGAACGTTCCTTGCGCCACGGCGGATGTCTTCGGCCAGGGCGGCCGGGGCGCCGTCGAGCTGGCCGAGAAGGTCGTTGCGGCCGCCTCGGCCCCCGAGACCCCGCTGCGCCCGCTCTACCCGCTCGACTGGGCGCCCGAGCGAAAGATCGAGCAGATCGCCCGCGTGATGTACGGCGCCGATGGGATCTCGATCCTCCCCGCCGCCGCGGCGAAGTTCCGCAAGGCCGCGCGGCTGGGCTACGGCGAGCTGCCGATCTGCATGGCCAAGACCCAAGACTCGCTCTCGGACAACCCGAAGCTCCGCGGTCGGCCGCGCGGGTTCACGCTGACCGTCCGCGACGTCGAGATCGCCGCCGGCGCGGGGTTCCTCGTCGCGCTCACCGGCGACATCGTCCGCATGCCCGGCCTGCCCCAGCGTCCCGCCGCCGAGCGGATCGACGTCGACGCCGAGGGCCGGATCGTCGGCCTGGCCTGAGCCGGGCCGCCCGCTCGGACCTCCCGGGGAATCATTCCGCACTTAACCGCGAAAAACGCGAAAGGGGACGAGATGAGAATCCCGCTCGCCGTCGGATTGATCGGCCGACCCTTTCGTGGGATTTCGGGTTTTTCGTGGTTCCGCTCCTCCGTGGTTGCCCCGTGCTGTTGATTTCATCTGGAACCAACAATAAAACGCAATTATACGCAAATGCGATACAATATTGGCCCGCTCGCCGTCGGCACGATGGTTACTCTGTTTCGCGATTCTCGCGGTTAAGTCTTCGAGGGGCTCGCTGTCGAAGCGGGTGATGGGCTCGATGTGGTTTCGGGTGCTCCACTTCTATTGCCGCTCGACCCGCGCGGAGATCGCGCGGTCGATCCGGCTCAGCGTGGCGTCGGTGGCTCCCTGCTCGAACAGGAGGATGTTTCCCTCGCGGTCGAGCACGACCATCGTCGGGTAGAACTGCACGCGGAGCGCCCGCTGCACCGGGCAGGAACCCTGCATGCCGGTGACCATAACTGGGTAATTGATCCCCAGGCGCCGCACCGCCGCCTCGGCCGCCTTGCGGCGTGCCTCGGGGTTGTCGCTCTTCTCGCAGGCGATGCCGATTACCTGGACCTTCCGGCCCAGCTCCTCCTGGAGCCGCTGGTGGTGCTCGATCGACTTCTCACACTGGCGGCACCAGCTTCCCCAGAAGTCCAGGATGATCACGTCGGCGTCGAAATTCCGGAGTGACATCATCCGGCCGTCGAGACCCGGAAGCTGAAGGTCCACGACCCGCCGCCCTCCCGCGTCCAGGCGGCAGATGCCCTCGGCCGGCACGCGCGATCGGGACGGTGCGCGATGGACCAATGGCTGCGAGGCGGTGTTCGACTTCTCGTTCCGTCGTGCGGTCCGGGCAGGCGACATCCGCCGGGCCGCCGCCAGCGGGGCGGGCTCGGTCGCCGCTTCGGCCTCGTCTCGGGCGGACGTTCCTGACATCCGCCGGCGCGTCGCAACCGGGGTAGGTTCGGGCCTGGGCTGACGCCGAGGTTTGCGAGTACCCTCAGCCTCATCTTCACGGCCACGCTCACCCTCCTGGGGAATGACCGCGCGGACGACCCCCTTGTCCTCGGCGATGTCTTCCTCATCCATCGAGCTGCGCCGCAGTGCCTCGTCGACGGGCACATCGTTAGGGCTGATCGCCAGCTCGCGCCAGGTGGTGTGGTGCTTCGTCCGCCGCACCGGCGGCGCACCGCCGTCGTCGGCCGGAGTGCCCGGATCCGCCGTGTCTGCCGATTCCCGGCGATCGCCCGAACGCGATGAGCGGGATGGAGCCGAGCGATCGCCGGGCCGGGACGCCTGCGTCCTGCGCGGCCGGATGACGGCGTGCTCGCCGTCCGCTGCGTCTCCGCTCTGCGAGTATGACGCCGGCGCGACTCCATCGGAGGACTCGACCGCTACGTGGGAGTGCCGGCCTGGCCCCTCGTTGGACGACCGCGGCGCCTGGGTCGAACCGCGCGAGGCCAGCACGGCCCGGGACTCGCGTGCTGGCGGGAGCGGGTTCTCGCCCTCGTCGTCGCCGACCGCCGCGATGGGATCGGGCCGGGACGGTTCGTCCCGCGCATCGTCGCCATCCGAGGCGCTTCGCCGCCGGTCGGATATCCGGCGCGATCGGTCGTTCGCTCGGCCGTGATCCGGGTCGGCCGACGTCCCACTCGATGACCGTCCCGCCAGCAAGTGCGGCATCCGCAGAGTCCATGGCGACGCACCATCCGCCTCTGGCGCGGATTCCTGGCGACCGTCAGCCGCCGTCGCCACGCGGGAATGGACCGTCCCCGGAAAGCCATCGGTATCGTCGTCGGGGAACAGCGCCGATCGCATCCTGGCCGCCAGGACCTTGCCGCGGGGCTCGGCCTCGGTCTCGAGGTCCCGCGTGGATACCGCGATCCGAACGTCGGTGCGGGGCGCCCGGGCCTGCGCCCGGCCCGAAAGCATGCCATCGTCGCCCTGCGACTCGGCGATCAGCGTGTAATTCGTGCCCGGCCGCAACCGGTGCAAGGTAAAGGCGCCCGAGCGATCGGTCGTCGCGAAGTTCACCCGGCCGCCCGAGGATCCCCCGACGCCCAGCCGGACCACCGCATTCGCCACCGGCTGACCTTCCTCATCAACAACCCGCCCCGAAATCCGCGAACCCGTCGCCGGCCGAGGCGCGTCGTCCTCGTTGTCCTCGCGCCTGGCTGTTCCCGTGCCCGGCTCGCCCGTGACGGTCGAAACCGGCTTGCCGTTAATCGAGGCCACCGTCTTGATGTCCGACGGGTCGGTCGACCGCATCCACCTCGTCTGGCTGCATCCCACAAGGCCGCTACAGCCGACTCCCAGCAGGAGGCAGGCCCACCATCTCGGGATGCGCATGTCGGGTACCCTCCTCCACCTCGGGACGTCGCCGCGCCGCCGGGTCGCGGCCTGCGAACGGGTTCAATCCTCCCGATCCCCGCCGCGCACTGAGTCAGCTCAGGGTGTCCATCGGTTCCGGGTCGGCTCCGGCGCACCCACGATCGGGCGGCGAACGCCGTGCTCCTGACATCGACCGCCCGTGAGCGTCCTCTTTAACCCAGTTGGAAAAACCATCACAATCCGTAGTCGCAAGCACGCCAGGATGTTCTGTCCCGGCGTGGGTGAGCTTTCCGGGTGCGCGTCGGGAATTGTCGAACGCGGGGCACAAGGCGAGTCCAGGGCAAGAGGGCTTGACTTCCCGGCGCGCAGGGCCAACCCTGAAAGGGATTTTGAGCAAACCCCCGATGTTTCGGGGCCGCAAATCCGGGCGGCTCTTGCACCCGCCGGTGAACATCCGCCGAGGTTCTTTGATGCGCATCTTCGTGACCGGCTCGATCGCCTACGACTACATCATGGTCTTCCCGGGACGGTTCCGGGATCACATCCTGCCGGACAAGATGCACGTCCTGAGCGTGTCGTTCCTGGTCGACTCGCTGACTCGGCTGCGCGGCGGGACAGGCGCGAACATCTCGTTCAACATGGGGCTGCTCGGGGAGCGGCCGGTCCTGGTCGGCAGCGTCGGTGAGGACTTCGCCGAGTATCGCGCCTGGCTCGAGCGCCACGGCGTCGATTGCTCGGCCGTAAAGGTCGTCGCCGGCGATCACACGGCGTCCTGCTTCATCAACACGGATCTCCAGGACAACCAGATCACGGCGTTCTACCCGGGTGCGATGGCGCAGGCGTCGACAATCTCGATCCTCGAGTCAGGCGCCACGCCGGGTGACCTCGTCCTGATCGCGCCCAACGACCCGGTGGCGATGAACCGGTACGCGGCCGAGTGCCACGAGGCCAGGATCCCCTACCTTTATGACCCATCGATGCAGCTCCCGCGGCTTGAGCGGGCCGACCTGGAGAAGGGCTGCCGCGGTGCGAAGATCCTCGCGGGCAACGACTACGAGTTCGGCATGATGGCCGAGAAGCTCGGCGTCGCCGAGGCCGACCTGCGCCGGATGGTGCCGATCACCGTCATGACCCGCGGCGAGGCCGGGGCCCTGATCACCGTGCAGGACCAGGAGTTCGACATCCCCCCCGCAAAGCCCGAGGCGGTCGTCGACCCCACCGGCGCGGGCGACGCCTTCCGCGCCGGCTTCGTGCTGGGGATGCGGCGCGGCTGGCCCTGGCCGGTCGTCGGCCGCGTCGCCGCGCTCACCGCCGTCTTCGCCATCGAGCACCGCGGGCCCCAGCAGCACGGCTACACCATCGACCAGTTCCGCGAGCGATACCGCGCCAACTACGGCCCGTCGCCCGAGATCGACGCGATGTGAGCCGGTTGGGAGTCCTGGGATTCACCACGGAAAACACAGGGATGGATCTCGGGATTCACCACGGAAAACAGGGATGGATCTCGGAATGAACCACGAAAAACACGAAATCACACGAAAAAGAGAACAGGAAGAGGAGCGAACTCGCAGTCGGCCTGATCCCCTCTCTTTTTTCAACGATCCGCGACTGAGCTAGAAGTCCAGCGGAAAAAGGGAGATGTAACAAGCCGTTTGCCATTGGAAACACCGGATTCCGTCGAGTTCTTAGCTCTCTCGCGGATGATTGTTTTTTTGTGGGATTTCGTGTTTTTCGTGGTTCGTCTTCTCGGCTTGCTGGCCCATCCTCTCAAGGTTTCGTGGTTCGTCTTCTCCTCGATTGTTGGTCCATCCTCTCAAGGTTTCGTGGTTCGTCTTCTCCCCGATTGTTGGTCCATCTTCTCAAGGTTTCGTGGTTTGTCCGTCCGGCCGATCGCCGTTCGGCCAGGTTGATGGGTTCGAGGTCGTTTCAGGCATTCCAGGATCGACCGCCATGCCGCGACGACGGCAGCCGGAATCCTTCGGTTCGCGGTTCCACCGCTGGCTCAACTCCGAGGTGGACGAGCCCAACTAGCCCGAGAGGCCCGAGCAGGCCGACCGAACGAACGACGGACGATGCCCATGCGCGAGTCAACCCGCACCTTCATCGCCATCCCGATCCCCGACCCGATCGGCCGCCAGCTCGCCCGGTGGCAGCAGGAGCTCGCTTCCGAGGTCCCCGGCTGCCGCTGGACCGAGGGCGGCTGTGCATTCCACATCACGCTCGCGTTCCTGGGCGACGTCCCGAGCCGCGACCTGAGCAACCTCTGCCTCGCGGTGGCCGGGGCCGTCGGGCCGTCGTCCCGGTTCGACCTCCAGGTCGCCGGCCTGGATGCCTTTCCCGGCCCCGGCCGGCCGCGTGTGCTTTGGGCCGGGATCACCGCCGACGACCTCGCGCCGCTCCAGGCCCTCCGCCAGGCGATCGTCGAGGCCGCCGCGCAGTCGGGATACCCTCCCGACGACCCGCGTTTCCACCCCCATGTCACCCTGGGACGGCCCCGCTCCGACCGGAAGCGCCCGCCCGTCGACCTCACCGACCTCGTCCGCCGCGAAGAGCGCCGGGCGTTCGGCTCGTTCGCCGTCACCGAGGTCGTGACCTATGCCTCGACCCTCGGACCCGACGGCCCGACCTACGCCCCGCTCAACCGGGCCCGGCTCCAGGGCAAAAAGACCGAAGCCACGCATTGACTTGCGGCGAACCGCGGCGTTACCGTGCACTCGGCGTTTCGCCCGGTCAACGCCCCGGCAACCCCGGACCGACCCGTCGTCGAAATCCTCGAATTTCGACCCGTACCTTCACATTGACCGTTCGCTCGGACGATGATAACATAGTGTTCTAAGGTTCATTATCCAGACCTGGGGCCGGAGGGGGTGATCGCCGTGGCCAAGCGACAGGGAACAACCGAGGTAAAGCCGAGTGTGTCGGCGGAGCAGAAGGCGCTGAACAACACGATCACGCAGATCGAGAAGACGTTCGGCGCCGGGGCGATCATGAAGTTGGGCGAGGGGTCGCACATGGAGGTCGAGGGGATCTCGACCGGTGCGCTGTCGCTGGACCTTGCGCTCGGGGGCAAGGGGCTGCCGCGGGGCAGGATCATCGAGCTGTTCGGGCCGGAGTCGAGCGGCAAGACGACGATCGCGCTGCACGCGGTGGCGCAGGCCCAGCGGAATGGCGGCGTGGCGGCGTTCATCGACGCCGAGCACGCGCTGGACCCCGCCTGGTGCAAGCGGCTGGGCGTTGATATCGAGGCCCTGCTGGTCAGCCAGCCCGGCAGCGCCGAGGAGGCGCTCCAGATCGCCGAGATGCTGGTGTTGTCCAACGCCGTGGACATCGTGGTGATCGACTCGGTGGCAGCCCTGGTGCCGCGGGCCGAGATCGAGGGCGAGATCGGCGACAGCTTCGTCGGCGTGCAGGCCCGGCTGATGAGCCAGGCTCTGCGCAAGCTCACGGGCGGCGTCTCGCGGTCCAAGTGCGTGCTGATCTTCATCAACCAGATCCGCGAGAAGATCGGCGTGATGTTCGGCAGCCCCGAGACCACCCCGGGCGGCCGCGCGCTGAAGGTCTATAGCTCCTGCCGCATCGACGTCCGCCGCATCGGGCCGGTGAAGG
>JAKAUH010000518.1 GCA_021818605.1 Planctomycetota bacterium | reverse complement strand
TGAAGCAAATACTGAAGCCCATGCCGATCGCCGCCACCAGGCCCCCCACGATGGGCCGTATCAGCCGGTGCATGAACCTGCTCCTATGAATCGACCGCATCCAGTCGCCCGCGACGTATCCTGTCCTGTCGCGCCGCACCGGGACACGCCGCGCGCCCCGGCTCGTCGATCCATGATAACTGTTCCACGGCATCGCAGCCTCCAGTATGATGGCGTCTACGCTCTCATTCCTGCATCCGCTGTCGAGAACTTCGCTTTACGAGATCACCGGGTCCTGCTAACCTCTCGGCCGCCGGCACGGCTCGCACCGCGCCTCGGAACAGAACGGATGGACACCGACCGACCGCGGAGACTCCGCGGCCAGCCGCTCGACCGCGATTCTCGCCTCGAGGAAAACTTCCAGGGACGAGCGATCGCAACCCGGTCGGCCGGGCCCCGGCTCCACGGATGAAGCCGCACCAGGAGGACATTGATGTCGCACCAGGGATGGACCCTTGGTCCCCTTTCTCGCCTCGTCGCTCTGGGAAAGTCGCGAAGTGCCAGAAGCTCACGGCGCCGGCCGCGAAGGACGGCGCGGGTTCACACGGGGACGCCGGAGACTCTCGAAGCCCGGGCGCTGCTGGCGACCGTCGCCGTTGGACCAATCCTGGACCCAAAGACGGTCGACACCTATCCCGCAGCCCTGACGCCCGCCGGGGCGAATCTGTTCTACGTCGCCGAGGATAGCACCAACTCGGGGCAGGACCTGGTCGTCACCAACGCCAGCGGTACGGCGATCCTGCATGACTTTTCGTCGGCGAGCACGTCGTCGGCGAGCACACCGTCGCAGTTGACGGCCGTCGGCAATAACGTGCTGTTTATCACCAGCGGCGGGGGCGGCACGGCCTATGACAACCAGCTCTGGCGGAGCGACGGAACCCTCGCCGGCACGGTGCCGGTGACGATCCCGGGCGCCTCGGTCTCGTCCTTCGAGAGCCTCAGCTCGCTGAACGGCAACCTGATCGTCATCCTGAACGCCGGTGCCAGCGGCACGGCCGACAACCAGATGTGGGAGATCCCCGGCAGCACGGGGACGCCCGAGATGGTCAGGGACTTCGGCGGCACTTACGTCACGCCCGACACGGCAGTCGGCGGCACGCTGTACCTGTCGGTCAACGGCTCGCTCTGGGCGACCGACGGCACGGCGGGGAACACGGGGCCGGTCGGCAGCTCGCTGTCCACTCCGCTCGACATCGTTGAATTCGACAACCAGGCGTGGTACTTCGGCACCTCGGGCGGGCAGGTCGTCTTCGGCATCGTGAGCCCCTCGGGCGAGACCCAGGTCGGCACGGCGCCGATCACCGGTATTGTCGGCGCGGCCGCGTCGGGCTCGTCGCTCGATTTCGTCGGTTCGGCGAGCAACTCGAGCAAGGCGACGCAGCTCTGGGCGACCGACGGCACCCAGTCCGGCACCCGGCTCGTCGAGGATTTTCAGTCGGTCTCGCCCTTCGGCGTTCCGCTCAACCTCACCGACGCCAATGGCACGCTGTTCTTCACCATCGAGGGCGCCAACGGCCAGGAGGAACTGTGGAAGTCGACCGGCACCGCCGCCGGCACCTCGCTGGTGAAGGACCTGGGCCTGGACGCCACCTACAGCGGCTATTACGGGTACCTGACGAGCCTCAAGGCCATCGGCGGCACGGTCTTCTTCGACGCCGCGGACAGTGCTCATGGTGTCGAGCTGTGGGCCTCCGACGGCACGCCGCAAGGGACCCGGCTGGTCCAGGACATCAACCCCGGCCCGGCCGGCTCGGACCCGCAGCGGTTCGTGTCGTTCGACAACCAGTTGTACTTCGCGGCGCACGACGGCTCGAGCCCGCAGGCCAACCAGCTCTGGACCAGCGACGGCACCGCGGCCGGCACCGGACTGGTCGCGTCGTTCAGCCCCGGCGTCACCAGCGGCTCGTCGCAGATGTACGCCGGCTCGACCGACTACGTCACGCTCGGCTCGGAGCTCCTGCTCCCGCTGGAGGACGGCGTTCACGGGACCGAGCTCTGGGCGACGAATGGCACCGCGGCCGGCACGACGATGCTGGCCCCGGTGAACCCCCGGGCCTTTGCGGTTGTTGGCTCCGACGCCTACTTCCTCGGCAGCCGGCCCACGGCTCCCTTGAGCCTCTGGGTCACCAACGGCTCGACCGCCGGCACGTCCCAGGTCCTCGACCTGTCGCAGTACGTCGCTCCGTCGAGCTACTTCGAGACGCAGTCGATCGCGGCCAGCGGGGGCAAGCTCTACTTCACCACCGGCGACGGCAGCGGCGGCGTGGACCTCTGGAGCAGCGGCGGTACGGCGGCCACCACGGCCATCGTCAAGGACTTCACCGCGCCATCGGGCGGCGGGTACGTTTCGATCGCGCATCTGACCGCCTTCGACGGCGAGGTGGCGTTCCTCGCCGATGACAGCACCAACGGCTCGCAGCTCTGGATCAGCGATGGCACCGCGGCCGGCACCCAGATGATCACGGGCGCCGGCACGGGCAACCTCGCCACGGGCGCCAGTGACCTCTCGGTGGCCGGCAATCGCCTGGACTTCTTCGCGTACAACACAACGACCAGCAGCCCGGGCCTCTGGATGACCAACGGCACGGCCGCCGGCACGACCGAGCTGGCCACGATCCCCAGCTACACGCCGCCCGACCAGACGACCCCCGCGTCACCGACGCTGATGGACCTGACCGCCATCGGCTCACGCGTCTTCTTCGTCGCCGAGTATTACTACGCCGCGACGATCTCGGGCCCGGCAACGTACCACGACCAGCTCTGGACCAGCGACGGCACCGCGCTCGACACAGTGTTCCTGCCCGGCCCTTCGATCGACTCGACGTTCGCCAACCTCGGCAGCCTCGAGCCGCTCGGCAACCTGCTGATCTTCCAGGCCGTCGAGTCGTCCGGAGGGCCGACCGAGCTGTGGAAGAGCAACGGCTCCCTGGCCGGCACGATGATGGTCGCCGACCTCAGCGTCACGTCGGTCCCGCACGGCATCCCCTATTATTCCCAGGGCCTCGCCGTCGGCGGAGTCCTGTACTTCGCCGCGAATGACGGCGTCCATGGCCAGGAGCTCTGGCGGACGGACGGCACGTCCGGCGGGACCGGTCTGGCGGCCGACATCAACCCTGGCCCCGGATCATCCGACCCGATCCCGCTGGCCGTCGTCGGCGGCCAGCTCGCGCTCATCGCCAATGACGGCGTCCACGGCATGCAGTTGATGCAGGCCGTGATCAACCCTGGGGCCGGCTCGACAACGCCGACGCCCACCCCGAGTTCAACATCGGCATCCACGCCCGCCATCGCCGCCATCCCGACGCAGACCGCATCCGACGGCACGGCGTTCCAGGCCAACCTCGCGGGGTATGTCAGCGATCCCGGTAATCCGTCGGCCACGCTCACCTACGGCCTGGGCGCAGGCGCGCCGGCCGGCCTGGGCATCAACCCGTCGACGGGCGTACTGAGCTGGAACGTCCCGGCCGATCAGGCGATCGGGACGTATCCGGTGACGCTGGTGGTGACCGCATCGGGCTCGCCCGGAGAAAGTGCCAGCGCGACCTTCGACGTCAACGTGGTCGACCCGGGTCCGGCGCCGGTGGTCTCGCACGCGACGGTGAACAATCGCCATGGCCTGACGATCACGCTGACCTATTCGCAGCCGATGAACGCATCGACCGTCGCCAACGCGGGCAACTACCTGCTGGAGAGCATCACGAAGATCCGCGGCCGCCACAAGAGGGGTCCGTCGGTGCGGCTGACGCCCGTGCGGCTGAAGGTCGTCAGCTACAACGCGGCCACCGACCAGGTCACGCTGAAAGCCCTCGGCCGGGTGGGCCTGGCGAAGCCGCTCGAGCTGACGGTCGTCGGTATCGGCCCAGGCGGCGTTGCCAAGGGCACGGGTCAATTGCTCAATGGGAGCGGTCAGCCCGGCAGCGACTACGTCGCCACGATCAACGGCCGGCGGGTCAGCCCGGCCCTGGCGGTCGGCACCCAGTCGATCGCGCCCCACGGCCAGGGCCACGGCCACGCCCGCGCCCAAGTCCAAATCCATGGGCGCCCCGCCGCGCGTTTCGCACACCGGCGGGCCAGGCCCCAGGTAGTCCGGTCTCATTCCTCCGCCCACCCGCACGGGCCGATGGCCTCGTGGTGGAGCGTCCTCGGGGTCATCCCGTCCGCGAACGGCCACGGCCATCATCGGGGGTGATGGCGAGAGGATTCACCGCAGTGAGTCCAGCGCGGCCGGGCCGCAACCCATCAATGAAGAACAATTTACCACAGAGACTCAGAGAGGAATTCGGACACTGCTCGCCGAACACCACCTGGTCCAGGCAGGCCCGGCATCGGCGGTTCGCCTCTTGCCCCGAGGGAGCGAAATCTTATCGGGCCTGGGGGCTGCTGGCCATGATCCACGCAGGAAGATACGAAACATGCCCTTTCCCTTTCCCTTTCCGTGTGTTCCGTGGTTCAGGATCTGGGTCGAATCCGAGGATCGAACCACGGAGCACACGGAAGGAGACAAGACCCCTCGCTCCCTACCATACCACCGGCGTCCCAACCACCTGAACGCGAGGCGGATTCGAGATTTCCCGGCGATTCTGGACGGTCAGCCGGGATGCTCGGTCGTGGGCGAGGCCGACGCCTTGATTGTTTAGGCGAGCGGCGGAAGGAATCGTACCCGCCGATCCCCGCAGCCCGCCCTGGATGTCGTGCCTTTCTGGTAGTATTGCACGGACCGATCGCCTTAAATCTCGGCGATTCCCGGCCGGCGGACTGTCCTGGGCGTTCAGACTCCCCAGGGCCCGTCGATCAGGGCGTGCTCGCGGGACGACCGGCCGGCGGCCTCGAGCAGGCGGACGACGTCGCGCGCCTGCTCGGCCGTGACGGCCAGGGGCGCGCGGCCGGCGAGGTGCTCGGCGATGTTGCGGTAGAACTCGTCCCAGTGGGCGTGGACCGTCGGCACCCGGGTTTCCTCGACCTCGCCGGGTGCGCCCTCACGGCGGAGGATTCCCTCATGGGCCGACGGCTCTTTTGCGGCGTCGATATTCCCGGCGCGCAGGGCGTCTTCCTGAGGATCCACACCGAACTTCACGAACCCGCCCGCGTCGCCCACGATCCACCACCGCGGCCGGTCGATCCGGCAAATCCGGCTGGTCTCGACCTGGAATAATACGTTGTCGAACTCGAGCACGATCCGCCCGTGCCCGCCGCTATCCACGCCCTCCCACGGGCCCGGCGTGAGCCACGCGCCCAGCCGCCGGCACGGCCCGAGCCCGAGCTGAAACGCCTGGTCGACCAGGTGCGCGCCCCAGTCGTGCAGGATGGTCCCGGCCGCCGCCGCGCTGCCGCGCCAGGTCCTTGGCGTCGCGGACCGGCAGACGGAGCTCTCGATCAACAGCGGCCGGCCAATCTGGCCGCTCTCGATCACCTGGCGGACCGTGGCAAAATCCCAGTCCCACCGTCGGTTGTGAAACACCGACAGCATCCGCCCCGACTGGTCGCGGGCCGCGATCATCCGGTCGGCCTCCTCGATCGTGAGCGCCATCACCTTGTCGACGACGCAGTCTCTCCCGGCTTCGAGTGCCCGCACGGTCAGCTCGGCGTGCGAATCATGCGGCGTGGCGATCACGACGAGCTGGACGTCCGGGTCCTCGAGCGCCTCGCCCAGCTCCGCATACCCGCGGATGCCGCCCCACATCGCCACGGCTTCCTCGCGGACCTTTGGATCGCGCGCGACGACCCCGTGCAGGGCCAGCCCCGGCTGGCGACGGACCAGGGGACAGTGAAAGGCCCGGCCCGCCAGGCCATGGCCCACGACCACCGTGCGAATCATCGGCAACCACCTCCAGGGAAGCGAATCAGGCGCATGCAAGCGACCGGAGAACCCCCGATCTCTGGGCCCGCCATCTTACCCGAGCCGCGACGCCCGGCGCACGCTCCCGCCCATTTCGCAGTGTCAGCAGCGGTCAGGAGTTGAGCCACGATCACGGCCAGGGTGGGCCATCCCCCGGCGGCGGTTGCGGCCTTGCGCCTGGCCCCAGGTGCCCTCAGCGTCAGGCGAAGAGCACCTGGGGCCAGGCACAAGGCGGGGATCACGGTGGCTCAACTCTCGCCGCGAAAGTGGCTCGCTTTCCGACCGCGATCGGCATAAAAAGCCCTAACAAAATGGGGACAGGCTCCGAGTCTTCGAGGTGACTGTCCCCATCTTGTTAGGGCCTCTAAGAAAGTCTCTCAAGTCGGTCGGGCAGTCATCCCGACGGGGCCTGAGCGTCGGGCAAGACTGCTCGCCCTGGCCTGGATGCCCATGGAGGGAAAACCAGCTAACAACACGAGCGATTTTCATCAGGGATACGCATGCATAAATGTGTAAGCTGTCAGCTTTACACCACGCTCGGCCGGGGTGGCGGGATGACGCTATCCGAAGACCAACCGCAACCGCTTCTTTCCCAGCCAGGGGATGACGACATCCGTCTGGTCGAAGCCCGCGGCGATCAACATCGGGTTGGGGGGCTCGCTTCTGGAACTTCATCACGACGCGCGACTCGTCGATCGTGATGTCCGCTGTCGCATCGATCAGGTCCCGGAACAGGTGCCGGGACTTCACCGCCTCGTAACCGTGGCCCACGCGGACCGCCAGCAACCGGTACAGGCTGCTGGCCATCAACGTCAGTTGCAGGTCGCAGTTGACCTTCATCGCCACCGCCGAGCTCAAGGCGTCCATGTGGAAGAAGTCGATCCCGTCCTCGATAGTGTTCTCGATCAGCATCCGTTGGGCATACCGGCCGATGAGGTGCGGCGCGGACCGGCTCAACTGGTTGGTCAACAGCAAGGTCGGGTCCTCATGCCCCAGGTCCGCGACGGTCAACTGACGGAGCGGCTTGTCGTAGTCCGTCAGCTTGATCCGGCGATCGAGCACCCGCGGCGTCCGGTAAGCGCGAGAGACGTTCTCCAGTTCGACCCGCCGCCACGCCGACATCGGGGTCCGGGCGATCTCCGCCAGCAGCTTTCGGGGTTCGGCGTCGCAGCGTGATCAACTGGGCCCCCATCCGGTTCAGCTCGTTGAGCCTGGCGTAGGTCGTCAACGTGCCGTCGAAAATGAGTTCCTCGGGCAGCCGGCCGGTCCGCCGCTTCCAATAGTCCACGAAGCGGAGGATCTCGTCATCCCGCTGATCCTTGCGCAGTTCGGCGTTGGCATAGCAGAAGACGCGGGTCTCGGCGTCCTGGGCGAGGAAGGCCAGGACCCCCTTCTGGCTCCGACTCCGCTTGGAGACGTAGTGCTTCTCGACCAGGGCATCCTCGCCGTGGAAGGGGATGGTGTGGAAATCGAGGTCGAACGACGTCCCCCAGCGCAGTCCCAGCCGGCTGACCGTATCGAACCAGCGGCGCATCAGCCTGGGATAGCAACTCGGTGGCACGCGGCAACTGTACTCGGTGAGGAACGAGCGCTTGGGGATCGCGTTGAGCCCGGCGAAGAGAGCCAGCCCCTCGTCGAGGACATAGCCCATGACATGACGATGCCGTGCGTTGCCGAAGAGCTTCAGGGCCAGCAACGACCGCAGGGCGCAGCCGGCCGGGACCATCTCCGATCCGGGAAAGCCGCACCGCGCCAGGACCGCGTCCAGGCCGGTGGCGACCAGGTCGGGCAGGAACAAGAACAGCCCGCCGAACTTGGTATGAACGACGCGCGGAGTCAGGTCGAGTTGCCGGACATCGGCCACCTCGGCCGCGACGGGACGGGGTTGGTTGGGCCGCTCGTCGTCGGCGCGTCGCGGCAGCTTGGCGAAGCCCTCTTGCTTGAGGATCGCGGCGACGGCGGCCGGGCTGAGCACCTCGCCGTCACGGGCCAGGGCGGCTGATGTCGTGGACCGAGAGGTTCTGTTTGCGGAGGGCGATGACCCGCTCCCGCAGGCGTTCCTGCTTACCCGGTGGCCGGCCCTGGCGGGCGGCGGCGAAGAAGGCGCGGTCGGGCTGACTGCGGAACTGGTGGACGAGGACGCGAAAGCTCCCCGGGGTGTAGCCGAAGCGAGCGGCGGCCTCGGCGGAGGGAAGGCCCTCGACGAAGAAGGCGCGGAGGGCCTCGTATTGTCGTTGGGCGGGGCTGGAGGGCTCCAGGAAGCGGCGGGCGAGCGCTAGGCGGTCTCTGGAATTATCGTCCATGTTGCCACGGTTCTATCCTGACTCGACGACGATCGTTGATGCACTGATAGGACGTGGAAGACCCTGGATTTCAGGCGGAATCGGCCATACAGAGTCGAATGCACATTTGAGTACGCCTAATGTGGCCCCTTGGCTAGAGGGTCGATGGTTCTTGACCGTCGATAACGATATCGTGCAGGAGAACAGGCGGATTTTAAGGAGAATATCGGCCTGACGCAAGCCAATCTGTTAGCCGGTTTCCCCTCCATGGGCATCCAGGCTAGCTGGCCGAAGGGGAGTGATTCGATCGACAACGTGGCCATGTACACATTGACGAGGAGCTCAAATCCCTTCATGGGCGTGAACGTTTCGAGCAATTACGCCAACTATACGCCCAAGGAAAATGAAGGTGCAGGAGGCACGGGAACCTTCAATGCACCGAACGTCACCCTCGTTCTTCTCGCGCCGAATTCCCCATCAACGAAGTTCTACGTGGTTGCGGTGCCGGAAAATGCAGCGACGGGAGCTTACAAGAATGCCCAGGGTGCGCCCTGGGAATCCAGCGTGACCGAGAAGACCAGCAACTGAATCGAGATCCCAGGTCCTACGGGGTCGGGGTGCTGCGTCTATCAATCGACCAGCTCAACCGTCGTCCACAGGCTCGGGTTCTCGCCGATGGGGAAATCGCGACCGACGGTGAGGAACTGGTCGTCGCGGATGTGGTCAGAGACCTGGTAGGCGAAGCCCAGCCGCCGGTTCGTCTCGGGGTCGAAGCCGTTGAGGACTCTTGCCGGTAGGAAGACCTCGAGCGACCAGCCGTTGCGCGCCAGGTCGGCCCGGGCCTCGATCTCGCCGGCGCGGGTCATGGGCGGATCGGCCACGGCGCGGGCGATCGGTTTCTGAGTCACCTGGACCTCGAGCTTCTTGCCCTGTCCGTCCAGGCGGAGCGACGCGGCGAACCGATGGCAGAACCGCGTCGCCCGGCTGACGTCGCGGGTATCGCGGGTATCCACCCAGATCTGCACGTCGGCAAACCCCTCAACCCGGTCGGCGATGAGCTGGCCGTCGGCAAGACCCTCGGCGATCACGGAGACCCCCAGCCCGCGCGAGTTCCACGCCAGGCGGACCTCGGCCCAGGGATCCTTGCCATCCAGCCGCGAGCCCTGCGGCAACCGGGATGATTCGGGCAGGTCGAGCAACGGCTTCCGCTGGTCCGGTCGCGGCATCTCATCGACTCGGGGACAGCTCGCCGCGATCCGGAACCAGAACGCCTGGGGCAGCAGGGCCTTCGACATGGTTGTGCGCTCCCTCGCCGCGGACCTCGCTGATCGGCGGGCCGAAACGAATCAATTCCGTCGAGGTCAGCCCTCGATCCGAGCCAGCAGGTTGACCATCTCGATGGCGGCGAGCGCGGCATCGGCCCCCTTGTTGCCCGCTTTCAGCCCCGCGCGGTTGAGGGCCTGCTCGACGGTCTCGGTGGTGAGGATGCCGAAGATCACCGGGATGCCCGTGGCCAGACCGGCCTGCATGACGCCGGCGGCGGCCTGGCCAGCGACGTGGTCGTAGTGCGTGGTCTCGCCCCGGATGACGCACCCCAGGCAGATCACGGCCGCGTATCGGCCGGTCTCCGCAAGCTTGCGGGCCGTCAGCGGGATCTCGAACGACCCCGGCACCCAGGCCACGTCGACCCGCTCGTCCGGCACGCCATGACGCGCCAGCGCATCGCGGCAGCCCGAAAGCAGGGCCTCGGTCACCATCGCGTTGAACCGCGAGGCCACGACCGCGAACCGTCCCAACGGTGTAGAATAATCGCCCTGGTATTGCACGGGAGGTAGCCGTTCACAGTGTTGAATCGCCGGCGCAAGTGATATAGGCTATACGACCATGAACGCCGATACAATCCTTCCTTGTGCCAATTGCCAGCGGTTGC
>JAKAUH010001087.1 GCA_021818605.1 Planctomycetota bacterium | reverse complement strand
CACGATCCGCGCGCCGTCGGCCCACGGCACCACGTCGTCGAGGTCGGATCGGTCGCGCCGGGTGAAGACGTCGACCTCGTAGCCCAGCTCGGGTAGCCGCCGCGCGAGCTGGCCGACGTACACGTTCTGGCCGCCGCTGTCGACGCCCCCCAGCATCGCCAGCGGCGAGGCATGCTCACTGACCAGGGCGATCCGCTTCGTCTTCATCCGGTTGCTCCCATCCCCATGCCCATGCCCAGTGCCACTCCTGGCGCAACGCGGATCGCGCCCGGCCGCGCCCGGCCCGTGACCAGGCTGAAGGTCGCCTCCCATTCGGCCGCGAAGCGGTCGATGTGGAACCGCTCGAGTGCCCGTCGCCGCGCCTCATGGCCCAGCCGGCGCGCCTCGGAGGGGTGCTCCAGCAGCGATCGCATCTTCTCCACCAGGCGGTCGAGGTCGGTGTCGACGTAGCCCGAGACCCCGTCCTCGATCGCCGCGGCCATCTCGGTCGTCGCCAGGCCCACGATCGGCATACCCAGCGTCATCGCCTCGAGGACCGCCAGCCCCAGGCTGGTCCACCGGATCGGATTGAAGAAGAAGCGATGGCGTACCTCGAAGGCAGCCAGCTCCATCGGGTGGACCTCGCCCCGTCCGCCGAGCGACTCCGCATCCATGCCGACCAGCTCCAGCGGCACCGACCGCCTCGCCTCCTCGAACACGTCCGCGCCCAACAGCCGGCCCCGCGATCGCAGGTGGTTGATCACGACGATCCCCCGGTCCAGCTCGCCCGTGTAGCGCACTCCCTCGGGTACGAAGACGCCGTGATCAATCACCCGCGTGAGCGTCCTTCCGCTGTCCCACATCAGCCGGTTGAACGGCGTGACATGCACCAGCAGGCCGTCGGGCTCGTCGAACCAGTGGCGGGTGTCGGTCGGATGCTCGCGCGGCGGGTCGTGCTCGAGGTAGATCCGCGGCAGGCGTCGCTGACGATCGCTCAGGATTTCGAACTGGTCGACCTCGTAGTTCCGCCGCGTCTGGAACAGGACGCAGTCGTATTCCTCGTCGCGCACGGCCTCGGCTGGGACCTCCTTGACGTTTTCGGGAAATGGGAACGTCGAGCCCCGCCCGCCGTAGCCCTCGGCCTGCCCCACCTTGACCGGGATGTGGAATTCGACGGCCACCCGCGACAGATACAGCAGGTAATTGCCGTGGATGTGCCAGGTCAGCACGCGCATCATTTTCATGAACATGCTCTCTTATGAGGTATTGGCGAGCAATCGGCAGGCGGGCGAATGGGCCCGCACGGCGGACTTCGCATCGAGCAATTCGAGGGCGCGGCCGACGACCTCGTCGACGGCGACGCCCGACTCGCGGCCGAGGACGTGGTGCAGGCTGGCGTCGACAGGCGCCCACCGCGCGGGGTTGTCGCCAGTCGAGATCACGACGCTGGGGACCCGCAACGCGGCCGCGACGTGCGAGACGCCCGTGTCGTTGCAGATGAGCAGCCGCATGCCCGCGACCAGGGCTCCCAGGGCACCCAGGTCGGTCCCACCGGCCAGGTTGATGCAGCGCCGGCCGATCGCGTGGGCGACCTCGGCGGTCAGCGCGGTCTCGGCCGAGGTGCCGGTCAGCACGACAGTCAGGCAGCGGTCGGCCAGCGCGCGGCCGACCGCCGCGAACCGCTCGGCCGGCCATCGCCGGGGCGCGACGCTCGCCCCCGGATGGATGCCCACGTAGCCGCCTGGCTCCAGGTCTCGAGCTTCGGGAATCTCGCGCAGGCGGGCGAAGTCATCCGCGCGCAGCGGGAACTCGAGCTCCTCGCCGCGCGACGGCGCGCCCAGGAACTCGACCAGTCTCAGCAACCGGCGGATCTCCAGGCCGCTGTCGGCCCAGGGGAGGAACCGCTCCGGGTCGGGGCAATAGTCGCCGGGCAGGAAGAAGCCCGCGCACTGCCGCGCGCCGAACAGCGCGGTCAGCGGATTCACGAACGGGCCGGACCCGTGGAGCTGGATCGCCAGGTCGAACCGCTCGCGCTGCATCTCTGCCAGGAACGCGGGGATGCGCGCGATGTCGGGCGGCCGCTCGGCCAACCCGGGAAATCCGGGAAATTCGCGGAAACCGTCGAGATAGCCGTTGAAGCGGTCGACGAACCAGCGTGCCCAGGGGAGCCCGACCAGCACCGTCTCGGTCTCCGGCAGGGCTGCGCGCAGGGCTCGGAGCGCGGGAACCGCGCACAGGAGATCGCCGAGTTGCAGCGCCCTCAGGATCGCAACCCGCCGCGGCGGGCCCTCGGCGCGACCGAGAGGTGTCGTCCCTGGCATCATGGCGGCTTCATTCCCCAGGTTTGGGCGGAATCGTTCAGGACGACCGCGCAGCCCCATCGTCCCCGCGCCGGCGGAATTTCCGGGCGGACCTGGATTGTTGCGGATCGCGCGACGGCGCAGTCCAACCTCGTCCCGGCCGGCCGGACCGTCCGGGTCGCGCGTCGGCGACGGATCACTCGTAAACCCAAACTGTCTCACCGCGATCGGGCCGTAGTCTTCCTGTTCCGAGCAGTCAGAGTGGCCCGCGGGGCGGCGGTGTCTTCAAAGCAATTCTGATACCAACATCCTGAGAAAGACACAGGGCCCAGGCAGAATCACCCGGATTCCACCCGTCCCCGCTCCGACCGAGATTGCGTACGGAAGGAATCCGTTCCGGTCCTGCGTCCGGAAGCGCGATTCCATGAAGCAATTCCTATTCCGACATCCGATTCGAGACACCCTCGTCCCGGGATCCGGCGCCCTGCCGAGGCGGCTTCATGTTTTCGAAGAGAGGGGAAAGGCCTCGGCGCGTGGGCGAGGTGGCTTTATGTTCGAAGGAAGGAAGGGAAGCGACGGGCGGCCGTGCACGGGGCCGGCCGCCCGGTCGATCTCCGGTAGGATCGGACGCGGCGGGATCGGGCGGCGTGCGGTCGAGGACTGTCCCGGGGTCGACGTCGGCGTGGGCGGCCAACGGGCCGAGCGGCCGGGGTGAATCGTCGCGGATCGGCCGGTCAACGCACCTGTCGGCCTCGGGCGTAGCGGTAGGCCGCGTCGACCTGATCATCGGTCCAGTCAACGATCTTGGGTGGGTAGCCCTTCTTCTTGCCGAACGCGATGACCAGGCCCTTGGCGTCGGGGTCCTGCTTGGCCGCCCAGCCGAGGAGCTGCCGCCCGTTGGTCGGCGCCGCGCGCTCGTTGTCGAGACCGCGGTCGTCGTCCCGGTCGAAGTCGTCGCGCGCCCGGCGGGCCGGAGCCGGGGCCGCTGGCCGCCAGGTCGGGCCGTTCGATCGCGATGGAACCGGTCGGGCCTGGGCCGGCGATGACGCGGGCGGGCCCGGGGCGGCGGCTCGAAGGCGGTCGATCTCGTCGTCGACTGTGGTTTCGCACATCTCCAGCCAGCGGTCGCGGATCCTGGCCAGTTCGGCTTCGCCCGTGCCGCCAGGGACCTCAACTTCGATCTCGCACGTCGCGCCGACGCTCCCGTCGCGGTCGGTGGCCTCTCGGCGCGAAACTCCGACCTTCAGTCGCATCACGGCGTTGTCCTCCCGGGTCGTGGTTCCGCGCGGCCGGCGCGGATGGCGATCGTCAAATCAGGACCGGCGACCTCGCCGGCCGGGCAATCGGGTTCTTCCCGATGGCCTCTCGCCATAAGATAATACTCCACGGGCCGTCCGACGCCACCGCTATGGCGCAGGAACCCAGGGAGACGAGCGATGAACGGGCTCATGATGGACTGGCCGCTGCTGGTCCCCAGCATTTTGTACCGCGCGGGGCGGATCTACCCCGAGAAGGCGATCATCAGCCGGCATGCCGACGGCACGATTCACCGGATGAACTATGGCGAACTCGAAGTCCGCGTCCATCGCCTGATGAACGCGCTGAGGTCGCTGGGGATCCGGCCCGGCGACCGCGTCGCGACCCTCGCGTGGAACAGTCACCGACACCTGGAACTCTACTTCGCCGTACCCTCGATGGGCGCCGTGTTGCACACGATCAACTTCCGGCTGGCGCGCGATCAGTTGAAGTACATCATCAATCACGCCGAGGACCGGGTCGTGTTCGTCGACCGCTCGGTCGCGCCGCTGGCCGCCGCGCTGCGGGAAGACATCCCGGGCGTCGAGCAGTTCATCGTGATGGACGACCGCTGCCCCGGGCCGTCCGCCCTGCCCGAGCCAGCGATCGACTACGAGGACCTGCTGGCCGGGGCGTCGGAGCGCGCTGAGTTCCCCCGGCTCGATGAGAACATGGCCGCGGGGATGTGCTATACCTCGGCCACCACCGGCGAGCCCAAAGGGGTCGTGTACAGCCACCGCTCAACCTACTTGCACGCCATGGCGGGCTGCCTGGCTGATGCCGGCGCCCTGAGTGAGCGCGAGATCGCCCTGCCCGCCGTGCCAATGTTCCACGTGAATGCCTGGGGGATGCCGTATTCCTGCGCGATGACGGGCGCCACGCAGGTCTTCCCCGGCTCGGGTCTGATCGGCCAGCCGCTGGCGGAGCTGCTCGAATCGCAGCGGGTCACCTGCGCCGCGGGCGTGCCGACGATCTGGACGCTGCTCTACCAGCATCTCAAGGAGAAGACCTACGACCTGTCGAGCCTGCACACGCTGCTCGTCGGCGGCTCGGCGGCGCCGCGGTGGATGCTCGAGCGGTTCGAGCGTGATTTCGGCATCCGGGTCCTGCACGCCTGGGGCATGACCGAGACCTCGCCGGTGGGAACGTTCTCGCGGCTCAGGTCCGAGATGCTCGCCTGGTCCGAGGAACGTCAGATCGAGTATCGCCTCAAGCAGGGCATCCCGATCGCGGGCGTCGAGACGCGTATTCTGGGCGACGGCGGCGAGGACCTACCCTGGGACGGCGAGCACGTCGGCGAGCTGGCCGTCCGCGGCCCGTGGATCGCCTCGAGCTACTACAACAACCCCGAGGCCGGCGCCGCGTTCACGCCCGATGGCTGGTTTCGCACCGGCGACATGGCGAGCATCGACCGCTACGGCTATGTCCAGCTCACCGACCGCAAGAAGGATCTGATCAAGCGCAAGGGGGAGTGGATCTCGAGCGTCGACATGGAGAACGCGGTCTCCTGCCACCCGGGCATCGCCGAGGCCGCCGTGGTCGCGCGCCCGGATCCGGTCTGCGACGAGCTGCCCGCCGTCCTGGTCGTCCGCCGCGCCGGTGTCGAGCCGCCCGTCGAGCCGCAGGATGTCATCGACTCGCTCGCACCGAAGTTCGCCCGCTGGCAGTTGCCGCTGCCGGAGGACGTCCACTTCGTCGAATCGCTCCCCAGGACGGGTGTCGGTAAGATCGACAAGAAGGTCCTCCGTCAGCTCGTGGCGGGTTTGTCGAAGCCACCGGGCGGCTGAGCCCTGTTGCATCCGGATTGCCGCGGTCCGCGTACGCCCCCTTTCCCGTTCGGCTCCTTCCGCGCATCATATTACGTCCCGTTGACGCACAGGAGCCGACGATCGATGAGTACAGTCCTGGTGACCGGCGGTTCGGGTTTCATCGGCAGCCATTGCCTCCTCCAGCTTTTGGCCGCCGGGCACGAGGTGCGCACCACGGTGCGCAGCCTCACCCGCGAGCCGGACGTGCGAGCGATGCTGAAAACAGGAGGCGCCAAGCCAGACGATCGACTGAGATTCTTTGCCGCCGACCTCCTGGCCGACGACGGCTGGGCCGAGGCCGTCGCCGGGTGCGAGTACGTCCTGCACGTCGCCTCGCCCTTTCCACCGACCGTCCCGCAGGACGACGAGGAACTGATCGGCCCGGCGCGCGAGGGCACGCTGCGCGTGCTCCAGGCTGCGCGCTCCGCGGGCGTCCGCCGGGTCGTCATCACGTCGTCGTTCGCGGCGATCGGCTACGGCCACGAGCCCAGGGACACGCCATTCACCGAGGACGACTGGACCGATCCCTACGCGCCCGAAGTGCAGCCATATGCCCGGTCGAAAACCCTCGCCGAGCGCGCTGCGTGGGAGTTCATCGCCGTGGAGGGCGGCGGACTCGAGCTCTCGGTCGTCAACCCGGTCGGCGTGTTCGGCCCGGTGCTGGGGCCGGATTATTCGACCTCGATCCTGCTGGCGAAGCGGCTGATGGACGGCGAGGTCCCCGGCTGCCCGCGGATCTGGTTCGGTATGGTCGATGTCCGCGACGTGGCCGAGTTGCACCTCCGCGCCATGACCGATCCGGCCGCGAGGGACGAACGGTTCCTGGCCGTGGCCGGCGATTTTGTCTCGGTCCGCGACATCGCCCGGATCCTCAAGGATCACACGGGTGCCGCGAGGCGTCGGGTGAAGACCTGGCAGGTGCCCGACTGGGTCGTGCGCCTCGCCGCATGGCGCGATCCGGCGATCAAGCAGGTCCTGCCCGAGCTGGGCCGGCGCAAGAACGCGACCGCCGAGAAGGCCCGGCGCCGACTCGGCTGGTCGCCCCGCTCGAACGAGGAGGCCGTCGTCGCGACCGCCGAGAGCCTCGATCGCCTGGGGTTGCTGAAGCACGGCCGCCCGGGCGGCCGGCGGTGACGGTTTCACGGTTTCCGTAGGGTGGTGGGCATCGCCCACCCATTCGGGGCTTCCACCGGTGGGCGATGCCCACCCTACGACACGGTTTGCGAGCCCTGAGATGGCAACTCTTACTTGCCGCCCTTCTCCGACGGCACCAGGAACGAGTCGAAGACGCGCACTCCGGCAAACCACGCGCGGTTCTCGTCGACAAACTTCAGGTGCCGCTCGCTCTTGAGATACCTGGCCTTGGCTGCCTTGTTCTCGAAGACGACGTGGAGTGCGACATCGAAGTCCTTGACGCTCACCGGTTCCTGCACGTCCTCGTCCTCGGCGATCGTGCCGACCGAGAAATACACCGCGCCCTCGTGATTGGCGAGGTACTTCTCGCACGAGGCGATGAACCGCTCGCGCGACTCCTTCGAGTGATCCTTCAGGTTGAAGAAGACCATGTGTGCCAGCGGCCGATCCGCCCGGCTCCCCATCCGCGCCGCAGCATCGAGCGCGAACATGCCGGCGAGGGCGAACAGAGCCAGGATCATCAGGGCGTACTTCATGGCGTTTCTCCTGGGAGCAAGGATGCGATCGGCTCAAGGAACAGGACGAAAGACATCATGAACGGCAGTCGTCGGCGTTGCAAGGCAATCGCAGCCCCGGCTCGCGTTCGACGCCGTCGACAATGGACGATCGTCGGCCGCTCGGTTAACCTTGTCCAGATGGACAGGCTGAGGGGTCGCGGGGCGACGCCCCGGCGATCCCTGAAAACCCCGAAAAGAAGGCGGCTCATGGCGGAAACCGGCCCGGCGTCGCGACCCGTGCTCGTCCTGGACTTCGGCGCACAGTATGTGCAGCTCATCGCGCGTCGGGTGCGCGAGCGGCACGCCTTTGCGCGGATCGTCCGGCACGACCTCAACGCCGAGCGGATCCGCGAGCTGAATCCCCTCGCGCTGATCCTCTCGGGCGGGCCGCGGAGCGTGTATGAGCCCGGCGCCCCACGCTGCGACCCGGCGATCTTCAAGCTGGGTATTCCGATCCTGGGGATCTGCTACGGGCTCCAGCTCGCCGCGGACGCGCTGGGGGCCCGCGTCGAGGCCAACCCGGCGCGGGGCGAGTACGGGCGGACCGAGTGTCGCGTGCTGGATGATTCCGACCCGCTGTTCCACGACGTTCCGCGCGACACGATCGTCTGGATGAGCCACGGCGACCAGATCCACGAGGCCGGCGGCGATTTCGTGCCCCTGGCGGCCACGCCGCACTGCCCGATCGCCGCGGTGCGGCACCGCAGCCTGCCGCTGTACGGCCTCCAGTTCCACCCCGAGGTCTCGCATACGCCCTATGGCTCATTGATCCTGGGCAACTTCCTCGATCGGATCTGCGGCAACCCGCGGGACTGGACGATGGGCCGGTTCATCGAGCGCTCGGTCGCCGAGGTCTCGGCACGCGTCGGCCCCGGCGATCGGGTCGTCTGCGGGCTGTCGGGCGGGGTCGATTCGGCCGTGTGTGCGGCGCTTTTGGCGAAGGCCCTCGGCCCCCGGGTGGTTTGCGTGTTCGTCGACACCGGCCTGTTGCGGCACAACGAGCGGGCCGAGGTCGTCGAGATGTTCGGCCTGCACACCGATGCCGAGCTTCGCGTCGTGGACGCCGAGGCGACGTTCCTGAAGGCTCTGGCCAGCGTGACGGACCCCCAGGAAAAGCGGCGGCGGATCGGCCACGCGTTCATCGACGTCTTCCGCGAGGCGGCCCGCTCCATCGACGGGGCAAGCTTCCTGGCGCAGGGGACGCTCTATCCCGACGTGATCGAGAGCGGCGGCGAGCCCGACGGGCCGACCGCGACGATCAAGATCCACCACAACGTCGGCGGCCTGCCGGCCGAGCTGGGTTTCGAGCTGATCGAGCCCCTGCGCGACCTGTTCAAGGACGAGGTCCGCCGGCTGGGGATCGAGCTGGGACTGGCCGACCGCCTGGTCTGGCGCCACCCGTTCCCCGGTCCGGGGCTGGCGGTGCGGTGCCTGGGCGAGGTCACGGCCGAGCGATTGGCGATCCTGCGCCAGGCCGATGCCATCTTCCTCGAAGAGCTGCGCAACGCCGGCCTCGAGCGCCAGGTCGCGCAGGCGTTCGCCGTGCTCTTGCCCGTGCAGGCCGTCGGCGTGCAGGGCGACGCGCGAACGTACGAAAGCGTCATCGCCATCCGCGCCGTCGAGACCGACGACTTCATGACGGCGGACTGGTCCCGATTGCCCCATGACCTGCTGTCCCGGGTGTCGACGCGGATCACCAACGCCGTCAAGGGAGTCAACCGGGTGGTCTACGACATCACCAGCAAGCCGCCCGGAACGATCGAGTGGGAGTGACTTTCCCGGTTGCGGTTGGAACTCCCGCGGTCCTGGGGTAGATTCAAGACGTTCGTCCACGTGGTCCCTCCAACCGGCCGGCATGGCCGAGGACGTCGTCCGATGAAGCGCACTTCGCCGCAGCTTGCGGGCTTGCTGGTTGTACTGGTCCTGGGGGCTGCGCCGGCCGCGCGGGGCGACACCCGCACGCTCGCCCGCTGCGGCGAGGGATTCCTCGAGGAAGTCGACGGCTACCGCGTCCTGCACGTCAAAGGGACGCCCTATGAGATGGGCTTCCAACAGGGGGCCCTGTTGCGCGACGAGATCCGCGAGCAGGTCCATTTCCTGTTCGACGTGAAGGCGAAGGAAATGACCTTCGAGCTGGGCGGGTTCAAGCTGCTCGAACCAAAGCGGATCATCCGCGGCATCGCGGCGCGCCAGCGGAAGTTCATCCCCGAGCGGTTCTTCGACGAGATGCGCGGGATTGCCGACGGAGCCGAGATGGACGTCCAGGACATCATCGTCGCCAACTTCATTCCCGAGATGTTCCACTGCTCGGGATTCGCGCTCTCCGGCTCGGCCACGAAGGACGGCACGCTGTACCACGGCCGCATCCTCGACTACGGCTGCGACTGGAAGCTCCAGGACCACGCCGTGTTGATCGTCGCCGAGCCGAAGGGGCGGATCCCGTTCGTGAACGTCACCTACGCCGGCTTCATCGGCTCGGTGACCGGCATGAACGCCGAGCGGATCTCGATCGGCGAGATGGGCGGCCGCGGCCTGGGCCACTGGGACGGCGTGCCGATGGCGTTGCTGGTTCGCATGGCGCTCGAGGAGGCCGACAGCCTCGATCGCGCGATCGCCGTCTTCCGCGATCATCCGAGGACCTGCGAATATTACTACGTCCTCGCCGACGGCGAGACCGGCAAGGCCGTCGGCATGGAGGGCTCGTGGGACGTGTTTGGCACGATCGCAATGGGCGAAAGCCACCCCAAGCTGCCCGAAGCGATCAAGGACGCCGTCGTGCTCTCGGCCGGCAAGCGCTACAACGAGCTGTCGCGCCGGGTGAAGGAAGGCCGCGGGACGTTCGACGCCGATTCCGCCCGGCACCTGATGGACCGCCCGGTCGCGATGAACTCGAACCTGCACAGCGTCCTGTTTGAGACGACCACCACGCGGTTCTGGGTCGCCAATGCCTCGAAGGACGGCAAACCGGCCGTGGATCAGCCGTTCCACGCGTTCCAGCTCCGCGACCTGCTGAC
>JAKAUH010000239.1 GCA_021818605.1 Planctomycetota bacterium | reverse complement strand
GGGCGGCGGGCTCCCAGGCAAGCTGATGGACTGCACGACCCACGACCAGGAATCGAGCGAGCTGTTCCTCGTCGAGGGGGACTCGGCCGGCGGCACGGCCGAGGGGGGGCGCGACCGGCTGTACCAGGCCATCCTGCCCCTGCGCGGCAAGATCCTGAATGTCGAGCGAGCCCGGCTCGACCGCGTGCTGGGCAACGAGGAGATCCGCAACATCATCACGGCCGTGGGTAACGGCATCGGCGGCGAGGAGGACCCCTCGAAGCGCCGGTATGGCAAGATCGTGATGATGAGCGACGCCGACGTGGACGGCTCGCACATCCGCACGCTGCTCATGACCTTCTTCTACCGCCAGATGCCCCGGCTCGTGGCCGAGGGGCACCTCTATGTCGCCCAGCCGCCGCTTTACATGATCCAGGCCGGCAAGAAGGAAAGGCGGTATGTCCACCTGGATGAACAGATGCAGGCCATTTTGATGGAGACCGGTCTGGCTGGCGCGGTGCTCCGGCAGTCCCGAGCGCCCGCGGATGTCGACGGCGACGGCGACGGCGATGGCGAGCGCGATGGCGAGGCGGCCTGGGAGGTCGCGGGCGAGCGGCTCAAGGCGCTTCTGGACCTGGTCGCCGCGATCGAGCAGGGGCTGCGCGCCTTCGGGCGGCGCAACCGGTCGCTCCGCGATTTCCTGGCGATGGCGCATCCGGCATCGACCGACCCGGCACGTCCCGACCCGCTCGACGGCCTGTTGCCGTTGTACCTGCTCGAGCAGGACGGTGTCGAGGAGAAGTTCTATACTGAAAAAGACCGGCAGGAGTATCAGGCGGCGCAGCAGTTGCGAGTGGAGTCGGATGCGAGTTTGGAGTCTGGCGGCGGCCTCATCGAGGGGCAGGGGCCGGGGGCCGCGGACGCCGCTCACGGGCGGGCGGCCCGCGAGATCGAGTTCCACGAGGTCAAGCTGCTCAACAAGCACCTTGCCCGGCTGCGCGACGAATACGGCCTGCGGGTCGACGTCCTCCTGCCGCACGAGGTTACCGGCGACGAGCCCCCGCCCCGGTTCGTCCTCGAGCGCGATGGCGAGACCTACCCGTTGCTTGATCTCCGCGCCCTGGTTGCGACCGTTCGCAAGATCGGCGAAAAGGGGATGAAGATCACCCGGTTCAAGGGGCTGGGCGAGATGGACGCCGAGCAACTTTGGGAGACCACCATGGACCCGTCGCGGCGCACGCTGCTCCAGGTGCGGCTCGAGGATGCCGCCGCGGCGAATGACCTGTTCGCCACGCTGATGGGCGACGACGTCGAGCCCCGGCGCGAGTTCATCGAGAAGCACGCGCTCGAGGTCAAGAACCTCGACGTGTGAGGCCGGATCGAAGCGAGTTGAGACGAGACGAAGAAGGCGGATTGAGTTCAGCCAACGAATCGAGCGGAGTTGTGTGCTCGTCCGAAGGGCGATCCCGCGCGGCGGGCGCTGGGCCCGGCCCACATCCGGCCCGGCGAGTGAGAGCCTTGCTTGCAGTCGAGTGAGTGAGTCGAGTCGAGACCGCGGCGGAGGTCGTGGGCCGGTGTGCCCCCTCCGAACGCGGCCGCGTGGGCCTGTCCCGCCCCGCCTTGTCTCGTCCTGTCTTGCCCCGGGCCGCCTGTTTTCGCGGCGAGGGTGCGGACGGGACCGGACGGGACCGGGCCGGGGCCTGGATGCCCGCGGATCCCAGAGAGAGATCGAAGGCCGCCAGGCCTTGCCACGATGCTCAAGGAAAGAATGGCCCGTCCCGGGTGGGAACAGATGATGGGGATAGCCCAGAAAGTCTCGCGGAGTTTCAGCGACGCGGTCCGAGCACGGGGCCAGTCGTATTTCGTCAAGGGCCGCGTCAGCCTGATGGCGTCCCGACCCGGCGAGGTCGTGGCGCGGGTGCGCGGGACGGCGAAGTACCGGGTGCGCGTGCGGCTGCGCGGCTCGAAGCTCATGACCTCCTGCACCTGCCCGTATTTCAATCCCCAGGGCGAGCCCTGCAAACATATCTGGGCGACGCTCCTGTTGATCGACTCGCGGAATCTGATGCAGGCCCCGCCGGTTTTCCCGCTGCGGCTGGTCGTCGAGGGCCCGCGAAAGCCGGCGAATCCGGGGCTCTCGGAGATCATCGGCGAGTCGGCCTCGGGCACGGGGCATCCGCCGTACCCGTTTGACGCCGAGCTGGGCATCATCGGGCTGGGCCCGCAGCGGCCGTCGGCGTCGGCGTCGGCGTCGCCGTCGGCCCGCGGCACCCGGCCGCGGACCAAGGACCGGAATGCTCGGGGCGAGCCGACCGGCGCGCCCGGCACGTGGGGGCCGCGCGGCGCCCCGCCGCACGACCGCCGCGGCAAGGTCGCAGGCGCCGTGCCGGCGACAGGCGCCGGACCGCACGCCGGTCGGGCCAAGGCTGTCAACCGCAACGGCAAGCGGCTGCTGGTCTACGTGCTCGACGTCGTCGCCACGCTCTCACAGAACCAGATCGTCATCGACCTGGCCCGTCGCCAGCGCAAGACCACCGGCGAATGGGGCCCGTTGCGGCCGTGGTACTACGCTCCTCATGCGGCGCACGTGAAATACGACCCCGAGGACCGGCTGATCCTGGCACTGCTCGACGAGGCCCAGGGGAGTGCGATGTCGGTCCACGCGGCGGCCGGCGCCCTCGGCGGCGGGTCGCTCGGCCACGGCCACGGGCCCGGCGCAGCGGCCGCGCCGGGCCATGCCGCCGCGTTGCCGGGCCCCGAGCCTTTGAACGGCGCCGCCGGCCGGCACGGGTATGAGCACGATCGTGAGCGCGAGCGGCCCTACCTCGGCTCGCGCTCGGGCGGTGACCGGGCCCTGCGCGGCACGCGCCGGTTTGTCCTGCGCAAGGATCAGGCGGGACTGGTCGAGCGGCTGGCGCGGACCGGCCGGCTCCGGCTGCGCCGGACCGAGGGCGAGGACGATCCGCCGACGGTGCGCTGGGACGACGGCCAGCCCTGGCGGTTCACGCTGGACGTTCGCGCCGAGGCCGGCGGCAAGCGCTGGAGCTGGCGCGGCTCGCTCCGCCGCGGCGAGAATCGCATGGACCTCTCCGAGCCGCTGGTCCTGCTGCCGGGCCTGTTGATCCTGGGCGTCGGCAAGGCCGCGCGGTTCGACGACCTGGGCGTGATGCCGTGGATCCTCCGCCTGCGCTACGAGAAGGAGATCACCTTCGTCGAGCCGCAGCAGGACCTGATGCTCGGCCGCATCCTGGCCGAGACCCGCGTGCCGCCGCTCGAGCTGGTCGAGACGCTCAACCTGCTGGAGATCGACGTCAAGCCGCGCCCCTGCGTGACGCTCCGCACGCCCCGGCAGAACTGGGGCCTGGGCTCCGACAAGCTGATCGGCGAGCTGGAGTTCGACTACGACGGCGCCGTGATCCCCGCCGGGCGAACCACGCCGCTGGCCGTCTCGAGCGAGCATGGCCTGGTCATCCGCCGGGATCCCCGGACCGAGAGCGCCGCCGACGTCAAGCTGTTCGAGCTGGGTTTCCGCGAGGCGAAGGACCCGCGGCTGGACCCCGGCACGCTCGAGCTGCCCGCCAAGCGGATGGCGCAGGTCAGCAAGGACCTCGTGGCGGCCGGCTGGCGGGTCGAGGCCGAGGGGAAGCTGATCCGCCCGGCCGGCGAGTTCAAGCTGGCGCTGTCCACCGGCATCGACTGGTTCGAACTGGACGGCGGCGTCGACTTCGAGGGCCATCGCGTCAGCCTGCCTGACCTCCTGGCCGCCGCCAAACGCGGCGAGCCGATGATCGAGCTGGGCGACGGCTCGATGGGCATGCTGCCCGAGGAGTGGCTGAAGAAGTATGGCATGTTCGCCGACCTCGCCACGGACAGCGAGAACGGCAGCCTGCGGTTCAGCCAGTCGCAGGCCGGCATGCTCGACGCGCTGCTCGCCTCGCAGCCCGAGATCCGGGTGGATGCGGCGTTCGAGAAGGTCCGTCAGAATCTCCGGCAGTTCGAGGGGGTCGTGCCGCTGGATTCGCCGCCTGGTTTTCACGGCGAGCTGCGGCCGTACCAGCGCGAGGGCCTGGGCTGGCTCGACTACCTCCAGCGCTTCGGCTTCGGCGGCATCCTGGCCGACGACATGGGACTGGGCAAGACGATCCAGGTGCTGGCGCTGCTCCAGCGGCGCCGGGCGCACCGGCAGGCCAAGGGGCCGTCGCTGGCCGTGGTGCCTCGCTCGCTGGTCTTCAACTGGATCCAGGAGGCCGAGAAATTCACCCCGAGGCTGCGGGTGCTCGACTACACCGGCCCCGGCCGCCATGCGCTCCGCCAGTCGTTCATGGATTATGACCTGATCGTCACCACTTATGGCACGGTCCGCACCGACATCGCCGAGCTGACGCCGTTCGAGTTCGACTACACGATCCTCGACGAGGCCCAGGCGGTCAAGAACGCCGAGAGCCAGTCGGCCAAGGCGGCGCGGCTGCTCAAGAGCCGGTTCCGGCTGGCGATCAGCGGCACGCCGATCGAGAACCACATCGGCGAGCTCTGGTCGATCTTCGAGTTCCTTAACCCGGGGATGCTCGGCAGCGACACGGTTTTCAAGAAGTACGCCAGCGCGGGCAGCGGGGCGCTCGACGAGGGCGACCGCGCGACGCTCGCGAAGGCCCTGCGGCCGTTCATCCTGCGCCGGACCAAGCAGCAGGTCGTCCAGGATCTGCCCGACAAGACCGAGCAGACGCTCTACTGCGACATGGAGGTCGAGCAGCGCCGGATCTACGACGAGTTGCGGCTGCACTACCGCGACGCTCTGTTGCGCAAGGACTCGGACGAGCTGAACCGCTCGAAGATCGAGGTTCTCGAGGCGCTGTTGCGGCTCCGCCAGGCGGCCTGCCACCCGTCGCTGATCAACCCCGAGTTCGGGCCGGACGGCAGCGCCAAGCTCGACATGCTCTTGCCCTCGATCTCAGAGATCGTCGAGGAGGGGCACAAGGCTCTGGTCTTCTCGCAGTTCACCAGTTTCCTGGCGATCGTGCGCGAGCGGCTCGAGCGTGACAACATCACCTACGAATATCTCGACGGCCGCACCCGGAACCGCGCGGCGAAGGTCGAGCGGTTCCAGACCGACCCGGACTGCCCGATCTTCCTCATCAGTCTCAAGGCCGGCGGCCTGGGACTGAACCTCACCGCGGCCGAGTATGTTTATCTGCTCGACCCCTGGTGGAATCCGGCCGTCGAGGCGCAGGCGATCGACCGCTCGCACCGGATCGGCCAGACGCAGCATGTCTTCGCCTATCGCCTCATCTGCCGCGACACCGTCGAGGAGAAGATCCTGGAACTCCAGCAGAAGAAGCGCGACCTGGCCGACGCGATCCTCAACGCCGACAACAAGGGCGTCATCCAGAACCTCACCCGCGAGGACCTGGAGTTCCTGCTGTCGTGATAGGAGGATGGGCGGACGGGGTTCGGTGCTGGCCCGTAGCGAGGAGGGACGAGCGATGATCGACGTGACAACCAGGAAGCCGCTCCGCGTGTCGACAGACGAGATCGCCGGTCCGTATCTCATGCTGCCGTTCAGCCAGGCCCCGGAGGTCGAGCAGGTCCTGGAGGCACGCGGGATTCGACACCGCGTCCTGGAAGACGTTATTTCGTTTAACGGCGGGCCGGAGGAGGCCACGATCGTTTTCGGTCGCGGGGCCGATCCCGGGGCGATCCAGGCCGCCCTGGACAGCATTCCTTGATCCGAGGCGAGGGAGCCCCATGGCGTTGTCCGCCGATATTCGGGTGCTGCGGGACCGCGCCCTCGCACACCTTAATTCGATTCATGATTACTATGTAGACACCAAGGTTGCCTGGACGGTCGTCCGCAACGTCATCGCGGCGGGAACCAAGTTTGCCGTCCGAAATAGGGCCACGGATACCGTGAGCACGCAGGGCGATCTCGCCGCCAGGGCGACCGGGTACGTATCCGAGCAGGTCGCCGAAGCAACCTTCCAGCAGTTCATCTCGACCTTCGAGAATTACCTCTTCGATTTCCTCCGCCTCTGGCTCATGGCCTACCCTCGGAGCCTGATCGGCAGGAAGGTCGACTTCAAGGAGGTGAGGTCCTGTACGAGCGCCCGGCGGGTTGGTTTGCCTACCACGAGGAGAAGGTGAAACTCGGCTGTCCAACGGCCGACGAGATCGATCGGATTGCGGAGGCCAAGGCCACGCGCGATGTGCTGGTCCATAACAGAGGGATGGCCAGCAGGGTCTACGAGTCGAAAGCCGGCAAGCTTGCTCGATTCACGGATGGGCACAAGATCGACATCTCAGAAGATTACCATCGACACACATGGGAGTTGATCCGCAAGACCGTCACCGATGTCTCGAACGCGGCGATCGCGAAGGTCTCGTGAATCCTGGATCGGAAGTGCGATCAAGGTGGATAGGACGATGAGCCTTGCTCCTCGATCGGTTAAGATCAGACCGCAGTGAAGCCGAGGGGCTGGCCGGGCCGCGTCGGGGCCGCCCGGTGTTACCTCGCCATCGCACGAGGCTGACCGAGCATGGCAAGACCGGCCGTCGCGCACACCTACCGTTACGCCTTTGCCTCCGAGGCCGTCGCCACGTCGGTCGGGATGGACCTTCGGCTCGCCACGTCGGGGCCCGACGAGGGTGCGGCCGACTACTTTCGCGGCAGGCTGACCCGCCCGCAGCGGGCTGCCGACCTGCTCCGCGGGTTGGTCGAGGTGGTGCAGTCGCGGTTCTACGTCCCGCCGGCGATGCTGCGCGAATCCTCGCGCTGGCGGACCCCGTGGTCACGTGTGGCGATGATGTCCTGCGGTTCGAGGCGTTCTCCGCCTGCTGCGGCGCGTATGCACGAGCCGGCTTCCTCCCGACCGCACTCGACGGCGAACGCACAGGCCGGGGCACGACCAACGTGGACTTCAACGCTCCGATGCGCGCCGCCCTGGCGCGGGTGCGCGACTCCGACGACGTCGGCCTGGCCGTCGGCTCGGGCGCGGTGGAGCTGTCGCGGGGTGGTGAGGCCGTCGTCGAGCGGAAGGTGGCGCTGCCGCTGCGGTGGCTCAAGGGGTTCGTGGAGGTGCAGGCGTACCAGGGGCGCATGGAGCGGAAGCTCGAGGCGCCGGGCCCGGACGCGGTGCGGTTCCTGCGGGCGTTGCCCCGTTCGGCCGGACCGGGCGCGGCATGGGTCGCGCCAGCCGGACGCAGGCTCCGGTTGAGCCAGAGTCCACCCTGGAGCCGCGGAGCCGGCGGTCGCCGCGGATGCGGGTGCTCGACGGCGACGGCGGCGAGCACGGCATCATCGACCGCGAGGGACCGGTTCCCTGGTTCAGCTATGCCACGTACCGGGGCGACTCGCGGCTGTGGAAGCTCTCGGTGCGGTCGATCTTCCGCCATCGGTACGAGCTGACCCCGGCCCACGGCGATCCCTGGCGTTTCGCCACGCCCTGGTTCACCCGTTACACGGTGATCGGCAGCGCCCGGGGTGCCACCAGGCTGGCGGGCGCCGTCGGTCCGTCGCTGCACTACGGGCTCCTACCGATCGAGCCCGGCTGGGACGCATTCCTCGTCCTGGCGGCCGTGGCGTTCTTGCACCGGCAATGGTTCCATTCGTGAGGCGACGGCCGTTCCCTTTCCGGGGAGAATGCGACAGCCAGCACCAGCGTCTTGCCCGGCCGCCCCGGCCCCGGCATCCTTGACATCCACTCGCGAGCCGACTCGCGGTAGCGCGGTCCGGCCGGTCGGACATCGGGCCTGTTGAGAGTTCTCTTGACGGCACGCCAGGATGAGCCCGATCGCCCGTATCGAGTGAACCCGCAAACTCAGGAACAGCGACGAGAACCCCTCACGATGGAACACAACCGCCGGGACGTCTCGGCCAAGGAACTGATCCTCGACGGGCCCGCCGCCTGTGCCGATCGCTACGGCATCGGCCCGCCCGCGCCGGTCTCGGTGATCGACTCGGAAATCACCACCCTGACCGCCTCCGCGGACAAGGTTCTCAAGGTTGAAGGGCCTGTCCCCTACCTCCTGGACCTCGAGCCCCATTCATACCACGACGCCGACATCGTCCGCACGCTCTGGTATCGTCAGGTCGCGCTGGATTACCGGCACAAGCTGCCGGTGCTCACCGTGCTGATCCTGCTGCACAAGGGGGCCAACTCGCCGAACCTGACGGGCCGCTACGAGCGGCAGTTGCCCGACGGTTCGGTGACGAACTGTTATAATTACCGCGTGGTGCGGCTGTGGGAGGAAGATCCGGAGTCGTACCTCACCGGCGGCGTGAACCTTGTGCCGCTGGCGCCGTTGACGAATGTGTCGGAAGGGGACCTGCCCGAAGTGATCGATCGGATGGCGGAGCGGATCAACCCGGAGCCGAGGCCGCGTGCGGAGAAGCTGTGGGCGGCGACGTATTTGTTGATGGGAGTGCGCTACCGGGCGGAGGTGGCAACGCGGTTGCTGGAGGGGGTGTGGAAGATGCGCGAGTCGTCGACATATCAGGCGATCCTCAAGGAGGGCCGCAAGGAGGGCCGCAAGGAGGGCCGCAAGGAGGGCCGCAAGGAGGGCCGCAAGGAGGGAAGCATGGAGGGCCGCAAGCAAGAGGCGCGGCGGCTTTTGCTCCGGCTCGGGGCTCGGAGATTCGGAACTCCGGATGCGGGCGTGGTCACGGCGATCGAGGCCATCGACGATGTCGATCGGATCGAGTCGCTCGCCGATCGGGTCGTCGACGCGACGGCTGACGGGTGGGACGACATCCTGCGTGACTCGTAATGGAGCATTCCGTCGGGAACCGAGGTTCGGCGCGAGGGGCTCGAAGCGCCAGCGAGTTCTCGGCGGGAGTCAGCCGACCGGCTTGGTGCTCCAGGCCAGATGGTTCAGGCAGGTCACGGTGAAATCGGGGTTGTCGAGCAGATACCCGGGCGAATCGGGGTCGCCCAGGCGGAGGAACTCGTCGCGGATCTCGGGCGAGCTGGCGAGGTGGGGCGTGGCCTTCGCGCGGAGGTCGGCGAGATATCCGGCGAAATACGCCCGGTCATCTGGGCCGAGCGGGGCCTGGCGGTCGATGGTCCAGGTTCTGTGCTGGCAGGCGGCGAGCCCGGCGGCGCGGAAGACCGTGCCCAGGTGGCGGCCGACGTAGAACTTCTGCGGCTTCTTTGAGAGCTGCGAAAGTGCCGTGAGCTCCGCGCCGCGCAGGGCCAGCTCGACCTCGACGGGCCAGGGCATCAGCACATGATGCAGCTCGTCGTTCTCGAAAACGGCAACCACCCCGCCGGGCCTGGCGGCGCGTTCCATCCGCCGCAGCGCCTCGACCGGGTCGGGCAGGCTGTAGAGGCTCTGCGCGCACCAGACCAGGTCGAAACCGTCGTCGGGGATCGGCAGGTGCCGCAGGTCGCCCTGGGCGAACGTGACGCGGTCGGCGACGTCGCCCTCCTCGACCTCGCGCCGGGCGAGGTCCAGAAATGCCGGCGAGAGGTCCACCGCGAGGACTTTCCCCTGCGGCCCGGCGCGCTCGGCCAGCCATCGCGAGTACACCCCGTCGCCGCAGGCCAGGTCGAGCACCCGGTCGCCCGGGTGCACGGGCAGGCGGTCGACCAGGTCGCGCAGCTCGTTTGCGAAGGCGCGGTGATAGGCCGTCAGGGTTGCGGCATAAGCGGGCAATTCGTCGTCGTGTTGAGATCCGGATGCGGATGTCGTCTCCGGCCGCGTCTGCGATTCAGCGATGGCCACGTTCGTCCCTCCGGTTGAGTCGATCCGACTCATCGGAAGGCAATCGGCGTACCGCGACGCGCGGGGGCATCGAGGGACTCTCCCCGAGTCCCGCGCCCCCGCGCGCCGACCGAGCGGACCGCCCCCGGAGCCCTGAAGGGGACGGTCCGCTGGTTCGTCACTCATGTGCTGGTAGGGTGAATCGCCAGCTCGTTAGAGCGCACGGCGGATGGATGGCTCACGGACAGGCCGAGGTCGGTCCGATCCGGCCGCCCGCCCGCCCGAGTCGGGCTGGAAAGAAATCCTGACATACTTCGGCCCGGTTCGCACCGGAGTCAGGCTGGAAAGCCTGACCTACTCCCGGCCGGGCCGGTCTGATCCGGCCCGCGGGGTCGGGGGACGGAGCCCCCTCCT
>JAKAUH010000281.1:4898-10097 GCA_021818605.1 Planctomycetota bacterium | reverse complement strand
TCCGATCTGACCTGGTGCGGGCAATTGTCGATCGCGATGGACACTCCCTCGACGCCCGCTGCCTGGCAGGCGGCCTGGGCGCGATCGCGGCCGGCGGCCACCGCCAGCAACCGCGCGACGGGCACATCGCCGGATGACTCCAGGCCGCGGAAAACCGTGCCGAGCGCCGCGAGCTGCCGCTCGAGCTCGCGATCCGTCCGCAGCACGCCGGCCGACGCCAGCGCCAGCAGCTCGCCGCTGCTGTGGCCGGCCACGGCGTCGGGATGCAGGCCAAGGCGCGTCAGCACCTGGTAGAGGGCCCACTGCGCGCTCAGCACGACGTTCACGGCCGTCGGCGCCGACCAGATCTCGGCGTCGGCTTCGGACGCCCGGCCGAACAGTTGCATGCTCGGCGGCGTTGTGTCGCCCTGCTCGAGTGCGATTCGATCCGAGGTGTCGAACAGCCGGCGCACCTCGGGAAAATGGGGGCAGAGGTCGGCCAGCATCCCTGGATACTGCGACCCCTCGCCGGGGAAAAGGAACGCCAGCCCGCCGGACCCTCCGAGCGGCTCATCCCAGAAATAGGTGCCGCGGCCATCGCCGACCGCGCGGCACGTCGGGTCCTCCAGCCTCGGGATCACGGCACCCAGTCGCGCCGCCAGGTCCTCACGCGACGACACGACCAGCCCCAGCCGCGTCTCGCAGGTCTCGTGGCTCTCATCCGTGCTCAGCGAGTACGCGATGTCCTTCAGCGGCTCGTCGGGATGCCGCTCGAGCCACGCGATCAGCTCGCGGGCCCGCTCGGCCAGCCCCGCGCGGTCCGCCGCCGACAGCAGGATCGCCTCGGTCTCCCAGCGGAGCATCGCACCGGGCCGGCCCGAACCGTCGATCAGCTCGGCGTCGGCCGAGGCGGCGTGCTCCTCAAGGAAGATGGAATGGACCTCATCCGCCGCCTTCACAACCGCACGCCGCGGCAGGACCGGATCGGCGTGAATCCACGGCCGCGCCGTGCCGCCAGGTTCGGGCGGCAACACTCGGTGGTACAGCGCCAGCGCCGCCTGGACCAGCCCCGGCGCGCCGGCCGCCGGCATCGCGCGGCCGATCGAGGCTTTCGCCTCACCCATCTCTTGCAGAACCGCGTAGATCCGATCACCGTCGCGCTCGGCGTCGGCTCGACGCTTCAGGATCATCGCGACAGACCGCCCGGGTGAGTCATCCGCCACGACGGCGAGGTCCGCCTCGTCCAGGGACAACGACAGCGCCGCCGGCTCAATCGCCACGCCGCGATGGACGGTCCGACCAACGAGTTCGCCCGCCGACAGCCCGGCATCAGCCAGGGCGTCGGCCACGGCGTCCGCAAACATTGGCGCCTCGAACGCGTCGCCAGGTTGTTCCCGCCCGGCCAGAACGTCAGCCCAGTAGGCGAACAGGTCCCGCTCGCCGAGGAAGCGGCCGCCCATGCCGACGATCGCGGTGTCGAGCGACACACACCGGCTCATCGAACCGCCTCCGCCGCCCGTACGAGCCCCGACGCGGGCGTGAGCAAGAGCGGCTCCTCGAGCGTTCCGAGGCCGCCGGTGTAAATCACCTCGACATCTCCCTTGCGGCCAAAGCGCAGCTCGTCGAGCAGCAGAGTCCGGCCGAACTCGGGCGTGATCATCCCCAGGCCGCGGCGGCCCAGGTGCCCCTCCAGTTGCGACACCATGCCGACGCCCGACCACGGGCCCCAGATCACCGAGACCACCCGCCCCGGCCAACGCCGGTCGAGCCACTGCGCCAGCTTGCTCAGGAACTCGTTGGCCGCGGCGTAGTCCGACTGCCCCACGTTGCCGAATCGGCCGGCGATCGACGAGAAGAGCGCCGTGAACTTCAGCGCCTCGGGGCGCACCAGGCGCACCAGGTTGAGCGCCCCGTCGACCTTCGTGCCGAGCACGCGGTCGAACGACTCGACGGTCTTCTCGCGGATCAACTTGTCCTTGATGAGCCCGGCGCCGTGGATCAATCCGACAGGGTCGCCGTACCGGGCTCGCCATCGCTGGAGCGCCCGGGTCAGCGCCGCCGGATCGCGGACGTCGTCGCGGGCGTAGTCGACCTCCGCCCCGGCCCGGCGGAGCGATTCGAGGTTCGCGCGGACCTCGCGGGCGCGGCGCAGAGCCTGGTAGTGCGATTCGATCTGCGCGGGTCCGGCGGGCCGGCCCTCGCGGCGGAGCCGTGCGTGCAGCGCGGCCTTCAGCTCGGCCTCGTTGACCAGTCCGGCTGTATCGGCTGGCTCAACCTCGCCGGGCTCGGGCGTGGTGCCGATGATCAGAAGAGTCGGCCGCCACGCGCGGGCCAGCTCGGCCGTGACAAGCGCCGTGATCCCCCGCGCGCCGCCCGTGACGATCACCGGATCGCCTGGATTCAGCTCGAAGGCCGGAGTCACCGGAACGAGCGAACGCTCGACCGTTCGCGGCCGGATTCGCCGGCCACGTTCGTATCCGACCTCAGCCCAGCCGTCGGCCGCGAACACCTCGGCTGCCAGTCGATCGGCGAGCGTGCCGGCCGGCTCGCGCGTGTCGAGGTCGACCGACCGGCAGCGAATGCCTGACCACTCGCGTGCCAGCGTCTTGGTCAGCCCGGCAAGACCGCCGTGCCCGGGGAAGAAGGTCGCGTGGTCCAATGCGCCGGCCGCGGCGAACCGGCCGCCGAGGCCCGTCGGTGCGATCAGGCACGCACCGCCCGACTCCGAGGCCGATTCCAGATCGCTCGCCGTCGCCTGCGCCAGCAGGAACAGGCTCTTGACCGACGCCGCGATCCGAGGCTCCCACTCGTCGTCGATGCGTTCGGCATCGCCCTGGCCCAGCGGCATCGCGTGCACCAGGCCGGCGATCGGCCCCTGCGATCGGATCGACGCGACCGCGTCGTTGATCGACGCCGGCGACGTCCAGTCGACCGCTCGGTCCGACCCACCCAGCCACTCGACCGCGACGCCCTCGACCGCGAGCCGCGCGGCCAGCCCCGCGGCCACGCCGCGGCCATCGTCGGTTACGATCACACGGCCGCCCGGCATCAGCTCGACGCGGTCGAGGGGCAGGGGGGCCTCGACCGTCTCCAGCACGCGCCGCTCGACGCGTGTCCCTCGCGACCCGGCGACCGGCTCGATCCGGGAACCGTTCGCCGAGGGCTCTCGCGCCGGCGCACCGCGCCCCGCATCCTTCACCTGGCCGTTCGCGCCGCTGGCCGCCAGCATCCGATCCGCAATCGCACCCAGCGAGCGGGCGCGAGCCAGGGCATCCATCAGCTCGGTCGAGTCCGACGGGCCGCCCGCCTCGGGAAACTCGTCTCGTAGCTTGCCGAGGATCTCGACCCGCTTGATCGAGTCGATTCCCAGGTCGGCCTCGATGTCGAGATCCAGGCCCAGCGTCTCGATCGGATAGCCGGTCCGGTCGCGCACGATCTCCAGCAGCCGCGCGGTGAGCGTCTCGCGGTCAAAGCTCGCGCCGGTCGATCGTTCGGCCGTGGGTCGATCATTCGCCGCTCGGCCGTTACCATTTCGGTGTTCGACATCTGCGGTGCGGTCGCCGTTACGCTCGGCGATCGCGGCGAGGCGGCCGGCGGAGACCTCGGGCAACCGTTCCGGCACCGCCGGGAGATGTCCGTTCCCATGGGCATGCTCGACCGGTTCGTGCCGTTCGACGATCGACCGCAGGCGGTCGGCGGGGGCCCATTCGGTTCGCGAGGTGGTGGCATCACCGTTGCGATGCGGCGGCTCGATCGGCCTTGCCTCGGTGGGCCGAGGCTCGCCAGCCGGCGCGACGGGCGCCGTACCCCGGCCTGCCAGGTAGGCGAGCATCGTCGCCTGCTGGACCTCCAGGAACATCCGCATCGTTTGCTGGAACGATTCGATGACCGCATCGGCCCGCGGATGGGACGGGCCTGTCGCGCCGGCGGCGATGGCGATGGCCGGCTCCTTCGGGGCAATCGGTGTGTGGGTCGTCATGGCTGGCATCGGCTTTCCGTTGCTATGGCCGTTGAGCCGGGACGGGGCCTCGTATCGGTGTGCGGATCCGGATATCGGCGCGGGACCGGGCCGGGGCACGCTCGCGTTCGGGTGCTCTGCCACTGGTACGGATCCCTGCTTCGGAGCGGCCGTGATGGGCAGCGCCGGTGCCGTGCCGAGCCGCGGGGGCTCAGGGCCGGCCAATGGCCGCGCCCGGCTGCCGTTGACCAGCCAGGTCGAAGGCGACGGCGACCCGGTCAGCTCACCGGGCGGAAGAGGATTCAGCTCGAGGCGACCGCTCGCGCGGCCCTCGGTCAATCGTTCGAGCCGCAGCGGGATCCCGGCGACGACCAGCCGCGCCAGCCGCTTCAGCAAGACGCCCAGGCCGGGCGACGGTGTCGCGTCGCACGAAGCCGACAGGTGCGGCCGGTTCTCCAGGATCGATTCGACCATCGGCGAAAGGATCGCGCCGGGGCCCACCTCGACGAACACGCGCGCCCCGTCGCGGTACATCGCCTCGACCATCGCGTCGAATCGCACCGGACTGGCCAGGTGCTCGCCCAGCCGCGCCGCGATCGCGGCGGGGTCGGTCGGATAAGGCGCTGCATCCACGTTCGAGTACACCGGGCGAGCGGGCGATTGGCGGATGCGATCGGCGGCCAGCCGGGTCAACGGCTCGCGCGCCGCGGCGACCATTGGCGTGTGGAAGGCCGATCCGACCGGCAGCCGGCGCACCACGACGTTCCGCGCGGCGGCCAGCTCGACCAGGCGATCGATCGCATCGGCCGGGCCGGCGACGACGGTCTGTCGCGGTCCGTTCCAGTTCGCTACGATCACGCCCGTCGTCGCGCGGACGAGTTCCTCGGCCACGTCGCGCCCGGCCAGCACCGCGGCCATCGCACCGGACGCGCCCCGGCCCGCCTCGATCATCAGCCGGCCCCGCGCCGCGGAGAGCTCGGCCAGGTCGGCCGCGTCGATCGTCCCCGCGGCGTGCAGCGCGACCAGCTCGCCGTAGCTGTGCCCACCTACCATGTCGGGCTCGAGTCCCATTGTCCCGAGCAGCCGCAAGAGCCCCACGCAACCGGCACCCACCGCAGGTTGGGCGACGTCCGTACGCAAGAGCGCCCGCCGCGCCTGCTCACGCGCCGCATCATCGAAGGCCGGCGGCGGAAAGACCAGCGGCCCGGGCGCGATCCCGCCGCCCGCCGTAACAATCCGGTCGAACTCCTCGAACGCCCCGC
>JAKAUH010000281.1:0-4888 GCA_021818605.1 Planctomycetota bacterium | reverse complement strand
CGCCCCGCGCACCTCGGGAAGGGCGACCGCCAGCTCGCGCAGCATCCCGGGCGACTGGGCGCCCTGGCCCGGGAACAGGAACGCCACCTTCGCCCCGGACCACGCCGGCCTCGCGGCGAAGTACACGCCCCGCGGGTCCTCCAGCTCGCTCGTGCGCTCGTTGATCGCCGCTCGGGCGATTCGCAGCTTCGCCAGCAGATCGTCGTGCGACTCGGCCACGATTGCCAGGATCGGGCGAGGTCTTCCGGCCGCATCCCGCTCGGCAATCAGCGCCGCCGCCAGCTCCCTCAGCGGCGGCCGCGCCCCGCCTTCGAGGGCCGACGCCAACCGGTCAATCGACGCGATCAGTCCGGCCGGCTCGTCGGATTCGAATACCAGCAGCTCGGCCGGCCACTCGGGCAGGCCCGACGCCGGCGCCGGCACGATGTTCGCGCCATATTCCTCCAGCACCGCGTGAAAGTTCGTCCCGCCGAAACCAAACGCGCTGACCCCCGCGCGCCGCGGGCTCTCGCTGTCACGATGGATCCACGGCTCGGCCTTCGTGCACAGGCGGAATGGCCCGTCGTGCAGGTCGAGCTTCGGGTTCGGCGTCTCGATCCCGATCGTCGGCGGCAAGACCTTGTGATATAGCGCCAGGGCCGCGTTGATCAGTCCCGCGAGGCCCGCGGCGCACTTGGTGTGGCCGATCATCGACTTCACCGAGCCGACCACGCAGCTCGATGGATTTGCTCCAGCGGCACGGAACACCTGGCCGAGCGACTCGACCTCGACCGTGTCCCCCAGCGCCGTCCCTGTGCCGTGCGCCTCGACGTAGCCGACGGTCGCTGGCGAGATTCCAGCCCTGGCATAGGCCCGCTCGATCGCGCGGACCTGGCCCTCGACAACGGGCGCCGTCAGCCCCCGGGCGCGACCGTCGCTCGAGGCGCCCACGCCCTTGATCACGGCGTAGATCCGATCGCCGTCGCGCTCGGCGTCGGCCAGCCGCTTGAGCACGAGGGCCGCGACGCCCTCACTGATGACGATGCCGTTGGCTCCCGTGTCAAACGGCCGGCAACGCCCCTGCGGCGAGAACGCCTGCGTCTTGCTGAAGGCCAGGTATGTGAACGGATTCTGAACCGTGTCGACGCCACCGAGCACCACCACGTCGGCCGCGCCCGTCTCCAGCTCGCGCACCGCCAGCGAGGCGGCCGCCAGCGACGAGCCGCACGCCGCGTCGACCGTGTAATTCGCCCCCCCCAGATTCAGCCGGTTGGCGATCCGTCCCGCCGTCACGTTCAGCAGGAAGCCGGGAAACGAGTCCTCGGTCCACTCGGGCAACTGGCCCCGGCATGCCTCGATTGCCGCCTGGCCCCCGCCGGGGATCACCGTGTCGAGCATCGGCAGGTACGAGCGGAACGCATACCCCATCGCCAGTTGCGCCGCGCCACCGCCCATGCCCAGCACCACGGCCGTCCGGTCGCGGGCAAAAGGGCGCTCGGCATAACCGGCGTCATCGAGCGCACGTCTCACGACCTCCAGCGCCAGCAGTTGCGACGGCTCGATCGACGGCAGGCTCGCGGGCGGCATCCCGTAGCGCAGCGGGTCGAATGCCACGTCCGGCACGAACCCGCCCCACTTCGACACGATCTTGTCGGGCGCCTTCGGGTCCGGGTCGTAGTAGAGCCGCCAGTCCCAGCGGTCCGGCGGCACCTCGACGATCGCGTCAAAGCCGCGCAAGGTGTTTGACCAGAACCGAGGCAGGTCGCCCGCGCCGGGGAAAACAGACGAGATCCCGACGATCGCGATATCCGATGGCTGCGCGGCGGGCGCATCGCGACCCGCCTGGTCATCGATCCCGGGGATCTCTCGCATGACCAGTTCCGGGCTCGCCTCGCCGATCTCGCGATGCAGTTCGGCGATGGTGGTCGTGGCGTTCCGCAGGGTCGCCGCCTGACCCATCATGTAGAGGCCGTGATTCTGCTGATAGGCATCCGCGACGGCCGCGAGGTTTGAGCCTGAGTCGTCGGTGCGATCGACTCCCTTGGCCGCCACCCGCAGCCGGCCGACGTTCAGCCGCTCGAGTGCGTCGCGGATCTCGTCGGCGGGCCGCCCCTCGGCGATCAGCCGGCTGCGTTCGTCGTGGAACCGCGCCACGAACGGCGACGGGCTGACCCGCACCTGGTGCCCCGGCCCCGATTCGAGCAGCACGGTCTCGGTGCACCGGAGCGCCTCCTGCTGGAACCGGCCGACGATGGCGCCGGTCTCGACGGCCTCGCGGGTGAAGAGGTACGCGGTGCCGATCAGCACGCCGACCTTCACGCCCCGCGCCGCGAGCGGACCGGCCAGTGCTGAAACCGCCGCGGCCGAACGGGCGTCGTGGATGCCACCCGCGAAGGCCAGCGAGATCTCACCGGCCGGAATGCCCCGGTCGATCGCGTCCTGGACCACGGCCGCGGCCTGCTCCCACAGCACGAAGCTCGACCGGGGCCCGACGTGCCCGCCGCACTCGCGACCCTCCAGCACGAACCGCCGGCAGCCGTCGCGCAGGTATTGCTCCAGCAGACCCGGCGAGGGAACGTGCAGGAACGTCCGGATCCCCTGGCGCTCCAGCCCCTCGGCCTGGTCGGGACGGCCCCCGGCGATCAGGGCCCACGGCGGCCGCGCCTCGGCGACCGCCGCGAGCTGCTCGGCCCGAAGCTCTGGCGGCACGAAGCCCAGGATGCCGACGCCCCAGGATCGCCCGGCCAGCCGCCCGGCCGTCTCGCGTAACGGCGCCCGGACCGCCTCGCCGCTCAGCATCGCCAGCGCCACGAACGGCAAGGCGCCGTCGGTTGCCACCGCCTCGGCGAACGGCGCGACGTCGCTGACCCGCGTCATCGGCCCCTGGAGGATCGGGTAACGGGTGCCGAGATCCACGGCCAGCGGCGAGCCCACGGCCAGCGGCCGGCACTCCCGCGCCGCCGCGATCCCCGCCGCGATCGACCGCTCGACCGCCTGCACGATCCCTCCGACCGTCACATGCCGGCCCGCCAGCCGCGCCGCGAACGCGGCATCCTGGCCGACCGGCAGGCACTGTCCCTCGTCCCAGCCGACCTCTCGGGCCACGGCGGCCATCCATTGGGCCGGATCTTCGACCGACCGCGCGGCCGCCTCGCGCAACCGGCCGACTGCGGCCGATCCGGGCATGGCGAACACCCGCACCCCCGGCCCGCCGCAGTCAGGCATGACGCAGACCGTTTCGCTCCCGTCCCACCGGGCGATCCGGTCGCGCCAGTCCGGGCCGAGCGGTGACTCACGGGCGAGCAGCAGAGCGCCGTCCAGGACGACCCCAGCCGCTCCGGCGGCCACCGCACCGGCCGCGACCCGCTCGCCAATGCCGCCGCGCACCCAGACCGGCAGATCCCCCGCGGCCAGCGCCGCCTGAAGCAGGACGAACGAGCCGTCGGATCCGCACCGGCCGCCGGCCTCCAGCCCTGAGACGACCACCCCCGACACCCGTGCCTCGAGCGCCCGCCGCACCTCCGCCCGCGACGCCGCTTCCGCGATCACGATTCGCCCCGTCCGGGTGACCATCCGAATCGCTTCCTCAAACGCATATTCCTTACCCGCCTGAGCTTCCGGATCGAAAGCTATCCATACGGCGGTCAGTCCTTCCGCCTCGCGCCAGCCCGCCCAGTTCGCGACGATCCCTTGCGCCGGCAGTCGGATCGCATACGGACCTCGCGCCAGCCGCTCCAGCCCCTCCAGCACGCCCTCCTGGCGCGGCTCCGCCTGGCCAAGGTCCAGAACCCCCAGTGCGCCGGAACGACTGGCCCCCGCCGCGACGGCAAGTCCATCGAGCTCATGGGATGCAAGAGCCAGGATCTTCGGCCTCTTGGTCTTCGTCACCGGTGCTTTCCTCCCAGGTTGCCAGGCTATCTAGGTAATATACCCGAGTTTAGAGACTTTACGCCGGGCTACGTGGTCTGGACGAAATGGACCGGGGAGCATCCTGTCGAAAGTGCCGGAGATCCGGAAGAATCGTCGGCGGTAGGGCCTGCCCATTGCATGGAATTTGCGGATGTACTCCCAGGCGAAGGGTGGTAGGATTCCGCGGAATCCCGAATGGGGAACCGGAATCTGGCTCGATCGATGGCGGAACCGGCTCGCGACCTAACCCTCATCGACGACTTCCCTGTTGCTTGCGGGCGAGATCCATTCATTCCGGGGCGTTCGGGCGGCACCGGGCTTCGATTCAAGGCAGAATCCGGCGGATTCCGGGGCGATCATCGAGAGCGTCCATCACGATGCGACGGGTGACGCAAGGGTCACCACCCGGAAAAGCCTCTCAGGAGGGGAGGGATCGATGGTGCGGAGGATGGGGCGGAACCATGCGTCGCGGCTCGCGGTGAGCTTCTGTGCAATTATCGTGCCTCCGATTGTTCTGGGCCTGGTGTCGGGACCGTGCGCCGCATCGACCGTGGGGAGCTTGACGGCGATGGCGGCCGGGATGGTCGGCTCGCAGCCACAGCTCGTCCGACTGCCGGCGGGGACGCGGATCGGCGAGACGCCGCCGGAGGGATGGAACCACGTCGTGCTCAAGTCGGTCCCGCGGCTGGCCAGCGGCGAGTGGAAGGAGCTGCCGAATATCGCCAATAAGACTGCAACACTCTTCCGCACCACGATCCTGGCGGACGTCGAGTCCCAGGGGCTGGAGAAGGAGTTCGTACTGACGCGCATCGGCCTGGGAATGCTTTATATGCAGATCGGTCGCGAAGAAGAGGCGCACGATTTATTTGAAACCGCGTTCGCCGCCGATCCGTTCAACGTCCGCGCCGACAACATGCTGAAAGTTCTTCGGCATATGTCTTCATACTCTCAGGTTAAAACCGATCATTATATTGTGACGATGGACCCCAAGCAAGACGCG
>JAKAUH010001068.1 GCA_021818605.1 Planctomycetota bacterium | reverse complement strand
CTCCCGTGGGCGGCCCGCACCGTGCCATCCGTACCTGTACGTATGGTTTCAGCGCCCTAACCTGCCGGGCAGAACGAACCATCCGCGGCGTAGCGCCGCAGCAATCGCTACCTCCAGCCGGACGGAGCCCGAAGCCGACGATAGATTACCAGATCCGAGGAATCTTCGAGAAGCCGTGTCAAAAAGGCTGTGAAGTCGCCGTGCGAGCCTGGCATGGGACGAGTGAGAACCGGGTGCGCATGCCGTTGAGGGAATCGGCTGAACCTGGGAGTGGGTCTTCGACCGGGACGCCCTCCGATCGGAATTGGCCCCTTCCCGAACATCGGTCCGGGGAACCACTCTCACACCCTGCTGGAAGAAAGGTCAGTCCCGCCCGGTACTCGACCGGGGACGGCTCTGATTCTCCCCGGTTGGTTCGTCGCCGTAGCGCCGGTCGTATTCCTCACGGAGCCGCTCTCGGAGGCGTGTGAGGGCCAGGAATTCGGCGGCGCCCCTGTCGGGATACTTCCTCGGATTGTCGAGTTCAGTGTCGATCGTGTCCATCAGGCACTCCAGGTCCCAGCGGTACAGGGTGATTGGCCGGGTGCCACTGTACGCCAGGATCTTCCTGTCCAGCCCGAACGCCTCGACGAGCGAGTAAGCGTGCCGGTGGAGCTCCCGCAACTCGTCGCCGGTGATCAGCACCCGATGGCGGATATCGCGGGAAGATGGCTTCATGGAAATGTCCCTCCGATTCGTATTCTCAATCATCGTCAGCGGAGCCCAGCCCCTGATGGTACGAGATCCTCCTGGGATTGGATCCGGGCGAGCGGTCCTCCGATGGCTATTCGACCGATCGGCCCGTCGGTAGCGAGGAAGACGGTCGATTCTTCATGATGCGTGAACCTGGAACTGGTAGCCACCGGATCCTTACTCGAACGCCCGATCTTCCGTTGTTAGCCCCGTCCCAAGAGAACCCAAAGAGGACAGGCATATTACCGCCGCCCCGCCTCTGGGGCATCCATGCAATCTCAATGAAAAGTGCCTGTCCTTTTCGGCAATTTTCGGCACTTAGATTATATAGCCGCCTCGGGATCGATCTCGGGCGGTAAGTTGCCCGCGGCTTTCGCCTCTCTGAGTGCTTGGCGGAACCGCTGCTCCACGGAGCGTTCCACCCGTTGGACATACAGGGCGCCAGCAATGATGAGAACGAGGGCAACGGCAACAGCGCCACCGTTAATGCACCACCAGGATCGCCCCGCCGTCTAACGTGAAGGCGACCACTGAACATACGTGGTGAGTCGCGCCCATTTTCCCGCAATATCCCAGCCACGTCTCAATCATGCCCGGATCCCAGCCCTCCTGCAACGGCCCGACGGAAATCGACGGCAACCTGGCGGACCGTCACGGACCACGCCCAGAGTCCCCGACGTGGTTCACGAAGCTACACGATGGCCGCAGTGCAGCACCCACACGCGGAACACCCACATGCATTCAGGAACCCGCTCCAAGGACGCCTCTCGAGGCGCCGGCCCCGGTAGGGCCGGACCAACCGGTCGGGACTGCTGCACCGGATCGGTGCCCAACCGGGCAGACCGGATCGGACCCGATCGGCGGACGGACAGACCCGCCTTCTTCGTCCGACCCGGCCGGTTCGGGTCGATCGCTGCTCCGGAGAATGCCGACGAAACCCGATCGCGAGAACCCGGGGCCTCGTACTCGACCCCGGGATCCGGGAGGTTGATTCGTCCGGGTTCCAGGCCGGAAGGGTGTGCGTCTCGGCCCGCCGGCCGGCCCGCCGAGGACCGCGTAAGGGGGGATTGCATTCGGCGGGCCCTTTGCCTATGCTTGTCGACTTAAAGTGGATGCGATATTTCAGGGATTCGGCCCCGATCCGGGGGCCGTGGCACTGGGGCGCGAGATGGCGATTACGAAGGAGAAAAAGTCGGAGCTCATGGGGAGCTTTGGTCGAGGTGATCAGGACACCGGGTCGCCCGAAGTGCAAGTCGCCTTGCTGACGGCTCGGATCAACGACCTGACCGAGCACTTCAAGACGCACGCCAAGGACCATGCCAGCCGCCGGGGCTTGCTGATGATGGTCTCGAAGCGATCGAGCCTGCTAAAATACCTCCGGCTGCACGACCGGAAGAAGTACCTTGAAGTGATCAGCCGGCTGGGCATCCGCAAGTGACGTGACCGCCCGGCCGGGTCTCCGGCCGTCGACCGCGGCCCGATCGAATTCCGGGCCGCCAGGATAACCTGAAATCCGGCCCTGTCTTGCTTGCCGGGGTCCGGGCCGGCGCGTGGCCGCGCGATGCCGGGGCCCGGGAGTCTGCGAGATCCCGGCAGAGCAGACGAGACGCCTCCAGAGAAGGCGGCCTGTCCAGCCGATCGGACCCGAGCAGAGCAGAGCAGAACAGAACAGAGCAGACGGCGCCGCACGGGCCTCTCACCGCATGCCGGACGGCGGGCCAGACCCTCGGCTCACGGTCGCCGGAATCGTCGACGGGATGCCCGCATTGGCCTCCGTCGATCGCCGGCGATCCCCCGAACGAATACCAGTTCGAAGGCCGCCTCCCGTCCCGATTGGACCCGAGGCCCGCGGCCTTCCCCATTCCAGAATCACTCATACGCCCGATCCGGGCAGGTGCCCGCGTCGCCGAGCACCGACCTCACAGGTACATTCCATGTCCAGCAACTTGACTCAACGCACACAGGTCGAGCGGTCCATCGGGGGCAAGCTCCTCACCATCGAGACCGGGCTGCTCGCCAAGCAGGCCAGCGGCGCCGTGGTGGTCCGGATCGGCGACACCATGACCCTGGTCGCCGTGGTCGCCGCCCCCGGGCGGGAGGGCCTCGACTTCTTCCCGCTACAGGTCGACTATCGCGAGAAGACCTACGCCGCCGGCAAGTTCCCCGGCGGGTTCATCAAGCGCGAGGGGCGTCCGACGACCAAGGAGATCCTCACCTCGCGGCTGATCGACCGGCCGATCCGGCCGCTGTTCCCCGAATCGTACCGCGACGAGGTGCAGATCCAGGCCGGCCCGATCTCCGCCGACCGGATGAACGATCCCGACATACCGTCGATGGTCGGCGCCTCGGCCGCCCTGATGCTCTCGGGCGTGCCGTTCTTCGGCCCCGTCGGCGCCGTCCGAATTGGCCGGATCGAGGGTCAGTTCATCGCGTTTCCCACCGCCGAGGAGCTCGAGAGCAGCGACCTCGACCTGGTCGTGGCCAGCACCGAGAAGGCCGTCGTGATGATCGAGGGCTTCGGCGAGGAGCTGCCCGAGAACGAGATGGCCGACGCCATCATGGAGGCGCACCGGCTCAACCAGGAGATCATCGCGCTGCAGAAGGAACTGGTCGCGGCCGCCGGACTGGCACCGCGCGAGGCGCCCGCCGTCGCGCCCGACTCCTTGCGGCAGACGATCTATGCCCGCTACGGCGAACAGCTCCGCCAGGCCAAGCAGATCATGATGAAGGCCGAGCGCAACGCCAAGAGCAAGGCGATCCTGGAAACCGTGATGAAGGAGCTGATGCCGACGGAAGGGGGCGCGGCGCCCGGTACGGGCCCGGCCGTCGAGTCGCCGCCGCCGGGCTCGGAGCCGGCTCCTGCGGAGGGCCACAACGCCGAGGCGGCGCCCAGCCCCGTGCCCGCCGATACGCCCGTCACCCCGGCGCGAATCAAGGCCGCCTTCTCGGCGGTCGAGGAGCGCGTCGTCCGCGAGCTGATCCTCGACGGCAAGCGCCCCGACGGCCGCGGGCCCAGGGACCTGCGCTCGATTCGCTGCGAGGTCAGCCTGTTGCCTCGCGCCCACGGATCGGCCCTGTTCCAGCGCGGCGAGACCCAGGCGCTGGTGACCACGGTGCTGGGTACCACCGCGGACGAGCAGCGGGTCGACGGCATCATGGACGAGTACAGCAAGAAGTTCATGCTCGACTACAACATGCCGCACTTCGCCGTCGGCGAGGTCCGCCCGATCCGCGGACCCGGCCGGCGGGAGATCGGCCACGGGGCACTGGCCGAGCGCTCGGTCGCCCCGATCCTGCCCGGCACCGCGCACTTCCCCTACACGATCCGGGTCGTCTCCGACATTCTCGAGTCCAACGGCTCGAGCTCGATGGCCTCGGTCTGCGGCGCGACACTCAGCCTGATGGACGCTGGCGTGCCGATCAGCGACCCGGTCGGCGGGATCTCCATCGGCCTGGTGCAGGACGAAGAATCCGGCCGGTTCGTCCTGTTGACCGACATCATCGGCGACGAGGACCACTTCGGCGACATGGACTTCAAGGTCGCCGGCACCCAGCGCGGGGTGACCGGCATCCAGCTCGACCTGAAGAACCAGGGGATCACCGAGCAGATCATCCGCGAGACGCTCGATCAGGCGCGCGAGGCACGGCTGGAGATCCTCCGGGCGATGCTTCGCGCCATCAAGCGGCCCCGTGAGGAAATCTCAGCCAACGCACCGCGGCTGATCCAGATCCAGATCAATCCCGAGAAGATCGGGCTGGTCATCGGCCCCGGCGGCAAGACAATCCGCAGGCTCCAGGAGGAAACCGGTGCCAAGATCGACATCGACGACTCGGGCGTCGTGACGCTCTCCAGCCAGGAAGCCGCCGGCGCCGAGGCGGCCCGCGACAAGATCGTGGCCATGACCGAGGGGGTCCAGATCGGCCGGATCTATGAGGGTCGGGTCACCTCGATCAAGGATTTCGGTGCCTTCGTCGAAATCCTGCCCGGCAAGGACGGGCTGGTGCACATCAGCGAGCTCTCCGACGGCTATGTGTCGAGCGTCGCGGACGTCTGCCGGATCGGCGACTCGATGCTGGTGAAGGCGATCTCGGTCGACGACCAGGATCGGGTGAAGCTCTCGCGCAAGGCGGCCCTCGCCGAGCGGGGCCAGCCCGACGAGTTGGCCAGCCGCACCCGTCCGCCGGGCGCAGGCGAACCCCGCGGCGGCGGAGAGCCCCGCGGCGGCGGCCAGGGCGGACCACCCCGCCGGCCCCCGCAGGGCGACCGCGGCGGCTACGGCGGCGACCGCGGTGGACCGCCCCGCGGCCCCTCGCGACCCTGAGTCCTTGATCACTGTCCCGCCCGGCCGACCGACCGACCGACCGACCGGTTCATCCAGTCATCGGCCGGCGCGACGGATGTCCTGGGTATCACTCGACTCGACCCAGCTCAGAGGATGTGAAAGAATCGTCGAAAAGGGCAGAGAGCAGAGAGCGAAGCAGCAGAACGGCATACAGAGTCTTCACTTGCCTTTATTCGCTCTCTTCAATCTGTTCTTCGGAATCGATTCCTTCACAAGCTCTCAGCTTAGGTCAGCTCAGCTCAGCCCGGCCCGGCCCGGTCCGGACACGGCACGATGGCCCACCACCTGGCACCGCACAGTGTCATGCCCGACCCCGGGTGACCTGGCCGTCCCCGACCCGCACGGCGGGCCGCCCTCGTATCGGTGAGATCTCCGCCCATGGCGAACCTTCTGTCGAGTGCGATCCCGGACGCGTCCATCGATGACCCGGCCGATTCGCACGCCGAGGATTCGACCGCGTCCACCTCGGGATCGCCCTCGATTTCGACTTCCGCTTCCGCTTCCGCTTCCGCTTCCGCTTCCGCTTCCGCTTCCGCTTTGCCGGACCCCTCGCCCGAAGCCGCCGCCATCGCGCCGCCGCCATCGTTCTCGACCGACGTCGAGCAGGTCCTGCGCGCCCGCTATGCCGAGATCGCGCAGCTCGCCGGAGGCCTGGCGCACGAGATCCGCAACCCGCTGTCGACCCTCCAGTTGAACCTTCAGCTCCTGGCGGAGGACTTCCAGGACGCCGAAACCCTTCGCGACCGCCGCGCCCTTCAGCGCATCGAGCGCCTCACCCACGAGGTCCAGCGGCTGCACGGCATCCTCGAGAACTTCCTCCGCTTCGCTCGCATCCAGGATCTCGATCTCCGGCCCGGCGACCTCAACGCGATTGTCGAGGAACTGTACGACTTCTACGAGCCGCACGCCGCGACCAGGGGCATCGTGATCCGCACCCAGCTCGCCGACGACCTGCCCACCGTCGGCCTCGAGCCCGATGTGTTCAAGCAGGCGCTCTTGAACCTCGTCCTCAACGCCGAGCACGCCATGCCCTCCGGCGGCGATCTGATCCTCACGACGCATCGCGACGACGGTTCGGCTGTTCTCGACGTCACGGATACTGGCATCGGCATGACCGATGCCGTCCGCTCGCGGATCTTCGACGCGTTCTTCTCCACCCGGCCCGCGGGCAGCGGACTGGGCCTGGCCACGACCCGCAAGATCGTCGAAGCGCACGGCGGCTCCATCGACGTCCAGAGCGAGCCCGGCAAGGGCTCGCAGTTCCGCATCCGGCTGCCGGGTAGATAGTCCGTTGTCCTTCCTGTCCGTGGTCCGTGGTCCGTGGTCCGTTGTTCGCAAGCGGATGTCGCCGGTCGTGCCCGGGTCGTTAGCGGATCGGCCGTCCCCGGTGTCGCAGGACAGGCCTCAACGGGCGAGATCATCGATTGACGCGACGAAGGCACAGAAAGCAATAGGCAAACAACGGACAACGGACAACGGACAACGGACTGAAGACATGGACCAGCAAATCCGCGTCCTGGTAGTCGATGACGAGGAGCCCCACGCCGTGGCGGTGGCCGAGAGCCTCGGCCGCGTCGGCTACGAATGCGTGGTCGCGACCAGCGGCGCAGAGGCGCTTCGGCTGATCGAGGAGCAGGTCTTCGAAATCATCATCACCGACCTCATCATGGAGGGGGTCGGCGGGATGGAGGTACTGGCCAAGGCCAAGCGCGAGCTGCCGGATGCCGAGGTGGTGATCCTCACCGGCCACAGCACCGTGAAGGCCGCCGTCACGGCGATGCAGGCGGGCGCGTCGAATTACCTCATGAAGCCGCTGGACATCAACGAGCTCCGCACCGTGGCCGACAAGGCCTCGCAGTCGCAGCGGCTCCAGCGCTCGAACATCGAGCTCCAGCGCCAACTCAATGAGAAGTTTGGCTTCGAGGGGGTTATCGGCAGCTCGCCGTCGATGCACTCCGTGGTCGCCCGGCTGCGGCAGATCGCGCCGACCTCGGCCTCGGTGCTGATCACCGGCGAGAGCGGCACGGGCAAGGAGCTCGTCGCCAAGGCCCTGCATATCAACAGCCCTCGCAAGAACAAGCCGTTCGTCCCGCTCAACTGCGCCGAGCTGGGCGAGAACGTGCTCGAGAGCGAGCTGTTCGGCCACGTCAAGGGGGCCTTCACGGGCGCCGATCGCGACCGGATCGGCCGGTTCCAGTATGCCAACGGCGGCACGCTGTTTCTCGACGAGATCGGCGACATGCCGATGACGATCCAGGTGAAGCTTCTGCGCGTGCTCGAGACCGGCGAGATCGTCCGCGTCGGCACGAACGACCCAGTGAAGGTGAACGTCCGGCTGATCTCGGCGACCCACCGCGACCTGGCCGACGCGATCGCCGAGGGGGAATTCCGCCAGGACCTGTTCCACCGGCTCAAGGTGGTCAGCGTCAAGCTGCCGCCGCTCCGCGAGCGCCGGGACGACATTCCGCTGTTGATCGATTATTTCCTCAAGGAATTCGCCTCGGCCCACGGCAAGACGATCCGCGGCGTGACGCCCGCCGTGCGCAAGGTTCTGCTCGGCTACTCGTGGCCGGGGAACGTCCGCGAGTTGCGGAACGTCCTCGAGAGCATGGTCGTGATGGACGGCGACGGCCTCCTCGACTCCGACGACCTGACCGAGGATCTCCAGCACGTCGCCGCCACCGGCAAGGCTGACGGACCCTCGGGCGTTGACACGCTCGTCGGCAAGAAGCTCGTGGACATCGAGCGGTACTACATTCTCGAGACCCTGAAGCTCACCGCCGGCAACCGCGAGGAGGCCTCGCGGCTTCTGGACATCGGCGAGCGGACGCTCTATCGGAAGCTCAAGGAATACCAGGTGGGGTGAGGCGCCGGCCCGCGCTCCTGTCCACGTCCCGGCCCTCGTGCGCCGGCCCGCCGCCTCGATGAAGGCGACACCGCCGGCCATTCCATCGAGCGCCTCGATCACGCCGTCCACGAGCACTTCGGTCCACTCCTTTACGGCTTCGCCAGCGTCGTCGTCACCGCGTAGCCGGGGTCCGACGATCGTCTGCCTCATCGCATTCCTGGTTGGGCAGGCTCTCCCCGAGAGCTCACTCGCGTCTTTCTGAACGGAAGATCACATTGTATAATGGAGACGTTCACCGGAATGGGAGATGGAAGCGATGGGGAAGATCCGGCAATTGCCGCCGTCGGTCGTGAACCAGATCGCCGCGGGCGAGGTGGTCGAGCGACCGGCCAGCGTGGTCAAGGAACTGCTTGAGAACGCGATCGACGCGGGGGCGACCCGCATCGACCTGACCGTCGAGCGCGGCGGCAAGGATCTGGTGCGCGTGGCGGATAACGGCGTTGGCATGGCGCCCGATGATCTGCTGCTGGCCTTCCAGCCGCACGCGACCAGCAAGCTGGAGGAGGCCGAGGACCTGCACCGGATCCGCACGCTGGGCTTCCGCGGCGAGGCCCTGGCGGCGATCGCCGAGATCGCCAAGGTCCGGTGCCAGACCCGCCAGGCCGACGCCGACGAGGGCTCGGAGCTCTGCATCGAGGGGGGCACGTTCGGCCCGGTCCGGTCGTGCGGCGGGCCGGTCGGCACGGTGATCGAGGTCCGCAACCTGTTCTTCAACACGCCCGTGCGGCGGACGTTCCTCAAGTCGGACATGACCGAGGCCGGGCACGTCGTCGAGATGTTCTCGCGGATCGCGCTGGCGAACCCCGAGATCCACATGACGTACCGCTCGGGCGGCAAGATCGTGCACGACCTGCCGCCGGTCGCGGGCACTCGCGAGCGGATCGCCGTGTTCTTCGGCCGCGAGCTGGCCGAGTCGCTCCTGTGGGTCGAGGGCCGGCTGGACGAGATGCACCTGTGGGGCTACGTCGCGCACCCGTCGCAAAGCCGCTCCACGGCCAAGGGGCAGTTCCTGTTCCTCGGCGGACGATACGTCCGGGACCGCTCGCTCAGCCACGCGCTCAACGAGGCCTATCGGGGGCTGCTGATGGTCGGCCGGATGCCGGTTGCGTTCCTGCATCTGGATATTCCGCCCGATGAGGTCGACGTCAACGTCCACCCGACGAAGGTCGAGGTGCGGTTCCGCGACTCAAACCGGATCTACAGCCACCTGCTCGCGACGCTGCGCCAGACGTTCCTCAAGAGTGACCTCCACTCGCGGCTCCAGGCCGCGCAGGAGGCCCCGCCGCCGTCCTCGCCCGAGCCCGCCGCGTCGGCATTTCCGGGGGTTGCGTCTCCGACGGGGCCCCGTTCGGGCGGTTTCGGCCTCGACCAGGCTCACGCCCCCGCCATCGGCGGCAGTCTCGACCGGCTCGACCTGACCGGCGGACCGTCCGATCGGCAGACGGTGGCCTCGTGGTTCGAGCCTAGCCGGCCGGCGCCTCAGGCTCCCGTGAACGACTCCGAGCGCCCCGCGCCGGCCTGGTCGCAGTCGCTGCCGATGGGGGTCGCCCCGGGACCCGGCGACCGCTTCGATGAGTTCGCCCCGTCCGGGCCGACAGGCGTGGGCATCGCATCCGCTCCCTCCGGGCCGGGCCCTGGATCCGGGCCACATCCTTTCGATGCTCCGGACCTCGACGCGTGGCGACGCCCGAGCGACGCCGTCGCGCCTGCGGCTCCGCCGAACGCGATCACGACCTTCCCGGCCGACGGCCCGCGGCTCAAGGCGATCCAGGTGCACGACAGCTACCTGATCGCCGAGACGGGCGACGGCATGATCGTCATCGACCAGCACGCGCTGCACGAGCGGATTCTCTACGAGGATCTGCGCTCGCGTGTGGCGCACGGGCGGGTAGAGTCCCAGCGGCTGCTGGTCCCCGAGCCGGTGGATCTGCCCGCCTCGGAGGCCGCGGCCGTGCTCGAGCAGTCCGAGACGCTGGCGCGGCTGGGCCTGGAGGTTGAGGCGTTCGGCGGCGACACTGTGCTGGTCCGCAGCATGCCCGCGATGCTGCCCGGCGTCGAGCCCGGACGCCTGGTCCGCGACCTGGCCGAGCACCTGCGCACCCAGCCCCTGCCCCCAACGCGCGACGGTCTGCTCGCCGAGCTGCT
>JAKAUH010001034.1 GCA_021818605.1 Planctomycetota bacterium | reverse complement strand
CTTGATGACGACCGCGCCCCTCCTCTGAACTTTCATGCGTTCCTGCCCGGGGGGCGGAGCCTTCACGCCCTTCTCGTCGGGGATGAACCCATTCTGCTTGAGGAACATGGCCATCCCGCGGCCCTGGTCGAGCTGCCGCTTGAGGTACTTCCACTGGAAGTCGTCGAAGACGGGTTTCAGCCGGGCCTCGGGGATACGGCTGAGCTGGTAGAGCACGACGTAATAGTCGTTCTCGCCCAGCTTGAGCGGGGGCTTCGTCTCCTCTTTCAGCAGCTTCAGCATCTGGACGCGCTGGTCGTCGGTGAACCCCACGTCGTTGTTGATCAGTTCCATGGCCAGGTCGACCTTGGCCCAGTACCGATAGTGGGTCCGCTCGAGGAGCAACTGCTTGTGGCGGGCGGTCTGCTCGGAGCTCAGCGTGACCTTGATCGCCTTGGCGAAGATCGAGTCCCCCTCGAAGAACCCCGAGTTGAACGAGTTGCGCAGCGGCTGGACCTCCTGCCAGAGCTTCTGCCAGGCATTCTGATCATTCTTGCTCCGGGTGAACTTCTTCCGCAGGACCTCGATGCGGTCGAAGAAGCGCTTGATGTCGCCATGCCCGGCCAGGGTGAGCTTCTTCTTCTGGAACGGGGTGAGCCCGCAGACGCGATCGAGGTTCTCGATGTTGAGCGTCAGCATCGAGTCGAGCTTGTTGCGAGCAGCGCCCGGGTTGGCGACGCCCATGTTGCCGAAGACCCACTGGTCGAACTGGGCGTCGTTCATGACGACCGCGTTGTTGATCCGCAGCATGCCGGCCTGGACGGCGGGGGCCTCTTCCTCGTCGTCCTCGTCATCGATCTGCTGGGCGCGGACGACGGTCCCCGACCCGACGACCGCCAGGAAAACGGCGGCGAGCAGCCATCGGAGTCGGGTGCGGGCGGGATCGGTCATGACGGACACCTCGGACGTCGTTGGCAAATTGATTCAGGATCGCAGCGAAACCAGGAGGCTTTGCTATTTCGGCGCCGGCGTGGTGACCGACTTCGTCTCGATGGTGGTCTTGAGCGTGGGCGGTGCCACCTTCTTCTCGACCGCCTGGGCCTTCTCGGCCGGCCCGGCCTTCTTGCGGATGACCTTGAGTTGTTCCTTGCGAATCACCTTGAGCTGTTCAACGACGGCGCCGCGGCGGGCCTGCGCCTTCTGGACGGCCGCCGCGGGAGCGCGGATGATCATGGCGGGGCGTCCCTGGCGGACGCCTGGGGCCGGATCGTTCTTCGCCGCCTCAAGCCGGGCCTCCTTCAGCTCCGGGTCCTCGAGCGGATCGTCGGCCATCACGCCGCCCATCAGGCCGAAGCCGCCGAAGAACACCTGGACCTTCTGGGTGGTCCGCCAGATTCGCCTCTGTGCGTCGTTCAAAAATGGCGAGACGAGGTGGTCGGGGATCGGCGGGAGGTATTGATAGTCGTACATGAACATTTCGATCGACTGGCCCCACGAGTCGTCCCAGTGCTTTTCGAGCGATTCGGCGAGCTTGTCGCGCTGGCCGGGGTCGAGGACGAGGTCGTGGTCGAGGCGGGCGACGAGGTTGCGGACGAACAGGGCCTTGCGGCTGGCCTCGCGGCGCGTGCCCTCGGCCTCCAGGCGATTGGCCACCTCGGAAGGGAACCTGGCCTTCACGGCGGCGAGCAGGCCGGCGCGGATGGTCCTGTACGGCTGATTCCGGGCCCGCTCGGCGACGCCCATGGGTCGCTGCATCAACTCGACGTACTTGCGGCTGGCCTCACGCAGGGTCTGCTCACCGACCCGGGCGAGTTCCTTGCGCTGCTCGGGCGTCGGCCGGCAGACCACGCGGACGATGTGGTACTCGGAGCGGAGCAGGGGGCGCATTTGCCGCATGTACTGGCGGATCTGGGCCTCGTTGTTCATCGCCATGCCGGGAGCCACCATGATGGCCGCGGCGGCCATCGCCGGCTGCGGGGCGGGCGCGGCCTTCCTCGCGACCTTGGCCCGCGGGGCCGGCGCGGCGCGGAGGACGCGGACCGGCTTCTCCTCGGGGCCGTCGTCCTTCGCCGGTGGCGTTGGCTTCGTCGCCACCTTCTTGACGTACACCTCCTGCACGGCCACGGTTTGCCCCTGCTGGGGCTCAACCGCCAGCGTCGCGTCAACCGGATCGGCGGGCGGGGCGATCGCCAGCGTGGTGGTCACCGTGGCCGTGGCGACCGCAAGGGTCAGAAATGTGGCGAGCGTCCGATGGATCATCGTCGGGCTTCCTCGTGGTGAGGACGGGCGGCTGCTGGTGTGGCGCCGCCGCCGGTGCTGGCGGCCGCGGCGGTCGGGCGGATGTAGCCCTCGGAGACGAGCAGGCCCTCCATCCGCCGCGCCTGCTCGAATCGCAAGGTCAGGTCGCGGCACTGGGACTCGCCGAGCACGCCGCGAATCCGCCCGGCGGGCAGGCGCGACATCTGGAACATGATCGCATCGTAATCAAAGTTCCCGTAGCGACCCAGGGGCGGGGTCTCGGCGGCCAGCAGGTCGACGAGCCGTCGGTGCTGGTCGGGGGTGAGCTTCAGCCGGCGATCGAGCAGGCCGGCCATCCACTCGACCCGGACCCGGTAGATGTTCCGGTCGTGATTCGCCACCTGCTCGGCCGTCAGGTTCTTCTTCAGGGTCTTGGCGAGCATCGACTCGTCGCCGAAAAGCTCGGCGTAGGGCAGATTGCAGATCCGCCGCAGTTCGAAAACCTGGTTGCCGACCTTGTTCCAGTCGCCCTTGGTCCGGACAAACTCGGCCTTGAGAGTGGCGTATCGGTCGAAAAAACGCTTGATGTCGAGGCCGCCGGCCAGCGTGAGCTTCCTCTTCTGGGCCGGCGTGAGATGATACTTGCCGTCGAAGCGTGCGATGACGTTCTGGAGGGACTTCTCGAAGTCCCCTTGCACCTTATCCAGGCCATGGCCGTTGAAGACCCACTGGCCGAGGTCGAGATCCTCGTCAGGGGCGGCCTTTTCGGCCGCGCCACCCGGTACGGCGACCGGCTCATCGGGAAGGTCCTCGGGCGCCTCCTGGGCCCGGGCAGGCAGGCAGGCCGCGGCGATCGCCAGCCAGACGAGGGCGACGATGAGGCGGCCAGTCAGAGGGGGCATGTCGGGGTGCTCCGTCAGCATGCTCGGATCTCATCAAGGTGCGGCGAGGGCGGACCGCGGCCGCCCGGCGGCCGTTGCCGGACCGGCCGGGCCGGGCCGGGCGCGTCCCGCCCTCGGCGAGGCGCCGAGCCTAGCGGCCGGACGTCCCCTTCTCGAGGCGATTGAAGTACTCGTCGAGCCCGGCGCGGTACTCCTCGGGGAGCACGGGGCCGGATTCGCCGGAGGCCTGCGAGATGCCACGATCCTCGCGGACTTCCTTCTCGTTGACGCCGCCGCCGATCAGCGCGAGCGCCGAGTCGACCGTGCTGCCCGTGCCGCCGCCGCCGGGGCTCGAGCCCCCCCCGCCGCCGCCCTTGGGGTTGATCCGCCTGGACTGGAGCAACAGCTCGATGGCCTCGGTCTCGGCGCCCATGGCGGGGCTACCCGTCTCGGGCCGGTCGAGGATCTCGGCCGCCTCGCCCATGACCTCGGCGACGCGGGTCAACAGAGCGATCTCCTTGGGGAACTGCGACTCGCCGTCGGGCAGGTCGCGGATCCGCTCGGTGACCTTGTCGGTGCGGTCCTGAATGGTCTTCTGGGTGCCGGAGAGCTTGAGCGCCTGCTTCTTGTGCTCGTCGACCTTGACGGCGCTCTTCGACTGCTCGGCGACGCGGGTCTCTTCGCGGAGGTTGACTTCGGCTTCCAGGATCTGGAGGACTTCCAGAACGATCGAGGGCGGCAAACTGCCGGCCGATTTGGAGCCCGGTCACGTACCGCCCGAGGCTGGATCGACCAGGTCCTCGGCCCATCGGTCCAGGGTGTCCGACCAGAATTCGCACTGGGCGATCGAGACGCCTTCCTCCTTCTTGATGTCATCGCCGAGCTGCCGCAGGCTGCCGATGACGTCATTCTTGCGCATCTCGTCGAGCACGGTCCTGAACCGGAGGAACTGCCGGCGCTCGAAGTACGACTGGATGTCGTCCATGATGCGCGAGACGTCGTGGCTGCTTCTGGCCTCCTGCTCGCCCATCTCGCCGAGAACCTTCAGCGACGACTGGCCGATCTGCTGGCTGGCGACGCCGAAGGCGTCCGCGAGCAGGTCATTGACCCGGCCGCCAATCTTGTACTGGAGCCGGGCGGCGGCCTTGAGCCGCTTGACCAGCGTACTCCCCTCGAGGTTGGCCAAAACGCGATTCATCTCGTCGGCGATCTTCTCGAACTCGGCGAGCAGGTCGCGCTGCTTGTTCACGGCGTCGTCCAGCGTCTGCTGGGTCGGGCACGACTCGCTGTCCTTCGGCTTGCCCATGACGGTCGTCACCGGCAGCCGCAAGGGCGCCGCCCCGCCCTTGCTGGGCGGCGACGACTTCTCACCCGGCTTGTCGGGCGGCGAGTTCTGCGACGACTCCATGTCGACGACCTTCGGAATCACCGGCTGGGGCTGGCCCTTCTTCTCGTCCGGCTTATCCGCGGCCGACGGGGCGCCGCCGGAGGCGCGAATATTCCCGGCCATCTTCGGGGGCGTGCTCGGCTTCTGGCTGGCCTGGGCGGCGCTCGGCGACTGCGCGGCCTGCTTCAGCAGGTCGGCGACGGTCGGCATCCGGTTGCCCGAGATGTCCTTGAGGATACTCAGCATCTCGGCCCACTTCTCCAGGTGGCCGACGCCGAATTCGGGGTTGCGCATGGCCTCGCGGACGAGCGTCTCGCCCGAGGTGACCAGCCCCGAGAGCCGGCGGCCGTTCTGCCGCTCGGCCGAGGCCTGGTGCTCGATCTTGCGGCGGTTCTCGGGCCTGTCGAGGTCGGCCGGGGCGAGCGCCCGCAGCTCCTTGTTGGTCTCGTGGAGCGCCATCTCTCGGTCGCGGACCTCGATCGCCTGGCGGTGCCACCGGCTGAGCTGCTCAGTGATCCAGATGGCATGCTGCTCGGGCGTCAGGATGTAGAACGTGTGCGGCGGCGAGTACACCCGCGGCCGGCCGGGGAGATAATCCTCGACGAACATCCGGACCTGCACCGGCTGCGGCTCGATGCCGAGCGATTTCGCCGAGAACGTGCCGCCGAGGGCGAGGCTCTCCTTGTCGGGCCCGCCGGCGCCCAGCAGCTTCTCGCCCTTGGCCGGCTTCGAGATGACCGGGTTGTCGATGCCCAGCCACTCCATGCCGACGCGCTTCACGCCGAAGTCGTCCTGGGCGTGGATCTTGAAGGTGAGCTGCTCCGAGTCGAGCACGACCTTCTGGCGGGGCAGATCCTCGCAGGTGACGCTGGGCGCCTCATCGTCGCGGCCGTTGACCGACAGGGTAAACGGTTCCTTGCCCTCGAGGCCGTAGGTGTCCTTCCAGGCGAACTCGAGCTTGCTCGTGCCCTTCACGGCGATGGACGAACTCTTGACCGTGGCGCCTTCGGGCTCGCTCCTCTGGCCGTTGACCGTCGCCGAACGGAGGTCGCGGCTCGCCGTGGCGGCGAACGCGGCGCGGCTCCCCTGCACCAGCGAGATGGCACCGCCGCGGACGTCCCTGCGGACCGTGCCCGTCCGGCCGAGGTAGTCGGGCAGGTTGACCGACGCGACCAGCGAGGTCAGCTCGGGCCGCAGGGTCGGCTCGACGCGGATCCGCCGCGAGGCGTCGCCGACGGCGAGCGTGAGCCACCCGGGCTCGATCTGCGAGGGAAGGTTGAACGCATACCTGCCGTCCTGGAGCGCCGCGGTGACGGGTGCCTGCCCCTCGAACTGGGCCTCGCCCTTCTTCGGATGCCAGACGGTGTCCTCCGCCAGCCGGGCAGTGACGGTGAAGGGCTCGCCGTGGGCGACGACCAGATGGTCGGGAAGGTCCTCGAGCGCGGCGAACGTATAGCGGGGCGTGGCGCCCCAGGGCGAGAGCAGCCGAGCCCACGCGCTCCCCGCCGCGGCGGGGAACAGCACCGCCAGCGTGGCGGCCGCGACGATCGGCACCGCCGCCGTGACCGCCCAGGTTACGTGCCGGGGCGCGGGCACGGCATCGCTGAAATCGCGCGTCTGCGCGTCCTTCGCAACCTCGCGCACGGCCGCCTCGCAAAGCGCCCGCGACCGGGCCTGCTCGAAGTCGTTCCGCACCAGCTCGATGATGCCCAGAAGCTGGTCGCCGACGGCCGGATGCTTCCGCGCCAGCAGCATGGCGAGCTGCTCGAGGTGCCGGTTGCGCCAGATCCATCGGTACACGGCCGCCGGGATTCGCAGACAGCCGAAGAACGCCGCCATGAATAGCGCGGCGCGGAGCCACGACGGCGTGTCGATCACGCGGTCGAGCAGGAACATCAGCAGGTAGGCGCCCACGACCGCGAACGCCGCGGAGCAGGTCGCCTCGACCATCTTGATGACCCAGACCCGCCGGCGGAAGTTGTGCAACTGCCGCCGCAGGCCATCGGGTAACTGCAATCGTTCGTGCGGATACGCGAGGCTCATACTGACCTCACTGTCGCATAAGAGAGAATCCGACGATTCATGACTCGATCGGTTGAAAGGGACCGCCTCGGCGGGCGGACAGACACACCGCTCGGGACAAGGCACCCGACGACGCCTGTCCGATCCGTACCACTATACAAGACCGATGACCTTGCGGCCTACCCAGAAAACCCCCAGCAGGGTGATCAACGACGCGCCGACCACCGGGTGCGCCCAGAGCGGGATCCGGCGGATCGACGGCGCCGGGTCGGGCAGCTCCGAAAGCGAGCGAATCACCTGCTCGAGCTTCGAGGCGTCGATGACCTTGCCGTCGGTGACCCTGGCCAGCTCCTCGAGCACCTCGGGCCGCGCCGGCTTGCCCGGCCGCTCGACGGCGGCACCCTGCACGTAGAACGAGGCGTCGAGACTGGCCCCTGTCTCCTTGCAAAAGAGCGTCACCTTGTGGCTGCCGGACTCCTCGGCCGTGTAACGGCCGTTGAATTCGCCCCACTCGTCGCCCGAGGTGGTCATGTGGACCAGCTCCGACCGGCCCGACGGCGCGGTGATCCGCGCAGTGACCTCGCCCCGGTGCAGCGGCTCGCCCCCCCTGTCCATCACGTTGGCGTGCAGCGCCATCGTCTGGTTGAGCCGCGGCTGGTCGGGAACGTAGTACAGCCGCATGGTCTCACCCTTGGCCATGTTGCGCTGATAGGCCATCCAGCGGACCACCTGACCCCAGAAGCGGTAGTGATACCTGTCCTCGACCCCCTTGCGCCACCGCCAGGCGCCGTCGGTGCCCATGAACAGCACCTTGCCGGCGCCGTAGGTCCGGGTGACCAGAAGCGGCAGGCGGCCGTAATCGTTCGACTGGTCCTTGTGGACGGCGAGGATCTCGCTGCCCGCCTTGGCCCGCACGACCGGGGCGTACCACTGGAAGCCCGGCAGACCTTCCCAGACCTCGCTGTTCTCGTCCTCGGTGTCGGCCAGCTTGGTGAGCAGGCTGCGGCGGCCGGTCTCGGTCAGCTCGAAATGGTTGGGTGTGCGCGAACCCCAGCCGCCCGGCTGCGAGAGGTCCAGCACCACGGGGCAAAGGTCGGCCAGCTCGGTGTCCATCAGCGAGAGCTCGCGCCCCTGGATGCCCGGCATGAACACCAGCCCGCTCGCCTGGTGCTCGACGATCCCCTTGATCAGCCGGCACTGCTCGGGCGTGAGCTGGTTGTCGTCGATGCCGACGTCGCCCAGGAAGACCACGTCGAACTTCTGCAGCTCGTCGAGCCCGGCGGGGAACTGCTTGATGTAGTCCTTGTTGCCGCCGCCCGGCTTTGAGAGACCCGGGTGGAACAGCAGGCACGAGAGCTCCACCCCCGGGTCGCGCGAGAGGGCATTGCGCAGGTAGCGGTACTCCCACCGGGGGTACGACTCGACCAGCAGCACCCGCAGCTTCTCCTCGCGGATGGCGATGGGGGCGGTCAGCTTGTTGTTCTCGTCGGAGATCTCGTCGGGGTGGCGGGGAATCGTCAGGTTGACGGTGTAGTCGCCGACGGCCCTGGGCTTCCAGAGCAGCCAGTCGGCGGTGCGGCCCATGGCGGCGATCCTGACTTCCTTCGTGACCTGGTCGCCGTCCGAGGTCTTGAGTGTGACGGTCGTGACGTAGTCGCGCGGGAGCGAGCTATCGATGGTGAACGGCACGCGCACCGCCTTGCCCGCGATGCCGAAGGTCGGCACGTCGAGGCTGAGCAGCTCGACGTCGGGGAGCCGGGTGCGGCTGCCGACCGGGACGGCGATCACCGGCACGTTCTTGATCCGCAACTGGGCGGCGGCCTGGACGGGCGGCGGGCCCTCGTTCCAGTCGCCGTCGCTGGCCAGCACGATCCCGCGGAGGTTGGCGATCCGCTCGGGTGCCCGAGCCAGGGGCTCGTACAGGTCGGTGCCGTGGCCGGAAGCGGAAGCCGGAGCGGGGGCCGGACTGGCGGCACTCGACCCGGCGGCCGACGCGGACGTTGTGGACGATCCCTCGGCCCTGGCAACGGACGGGCCGGGCGCCGCGAACGGCTGGATCAGCACGTTCATCCGCTCGCGAAGCCTGTCCCACGAGGCCGGATCGGCGAGCGAGGCGACCGCCTGGTTGCGGGTCGTGGCCGACGACGTCTTCTGGTCGGGGGCGACGACGTCGCGGGTCTCCATGCTAGGCGAGGCATCGATCAGCACGGCGATCGTGGGCTTCTCCTCCGGGCGGAATTCCTCGATCCACTCGGGCTGGTTGAGCAGCACGACGACGAGGACCACGATCGACAGCCGGAGCAGCTCGAGCAGGCCCATGGAGAGCCGAAAGCCGACCCGGCGCCACGCGATGAACGAGTAGACGGCCGTCGCGAGGACGGCCGCGGCCGAGAGACCGAGCGTCCAGGGCGTCCAGAGGAATGTGAGCGATCGGGTGACGCTCATGATGCTTGGGCTCCGGCGGGGGATGCGGCGAACGACGAGGCTCCGGCGAACGATGAGCCCGAGCCCTCGCCCGCGCCCGTGCCGGGGCTCGCCGAGGCGCGAGCGGGCCGGGGCAGACAGAGAGCGGCCTCGGCCACGAGCGCCACGACCATGGCGACGAGGAACATCCGCCAGATCTCCTGGATCAGCGAGGTGAGGCTGCCCGCCCGGTCGTCGACCCGCGAGTAATCGAGGCCACGGAACAGCTCGTCGACCCGGCGATCAGCCATCACCGAGGCAGATTCCTCCGCCGACGGCCGGTTGACGGCGATCAGCCGCGAGCCGGAGGCATAGACGCCGCGGTGCGCCGCATACTCGGTCGAGATCGCCTCGTCGCCGCCGGCGATCCTCTGCCACCTGACCGGGTCGTCGCGCGTCGGCTCACCCGCGGCGACCTGGCGCGTCGTCCCCAGCGAACCGGCGCCGGCGGTCATCGCCCGCTGGACCAGGACGTAGAGCACCACGCCGCCGGTCGCCAGCGACGAGTCGCCGCCGGCCGCCGTCGTGGCGCACAAATACACCGAGCCGCCGTCGACCTTCTCGGCACGGGCCAGCAGTGGGGCGCCGCCCTTGAGCGTGGCCAGCGCGGTCAGCTCGCCGCCCGAGAGCCCGCACGCCCGGCGGACCTGGAGCTGGCCGACCGGCAACGCGGCGCCGCTCTGGGTCTGGGCCAGCAGGTCCTCGTCACGCCGCCAGCTTTCGACGGGTGCGTCGCCCTTCGGTTGCTCCCAGGCGGTCCACTTCACGCCGTACAGGGCGTTCGCGTCGGGAGCGCGCGGCGGCAAGAAGATGGCCGCGCCGCCGCGCTCGATGAACGACCGGACCGGACCGGCCTCGTCCTTGTCGGGCAGCGGGGCCTGCCAGAGCAGCAAGGCGACCGTGTCCCAGTCGACCCCGGCGAGCTGCGCCGGCGCGATGACCTCGGCCGTGCAGGCGACGGCGGGATCGGGCGCGATCGACGCGGCCAGCTCGAGCGGGCGGGTCGCGTTCGGGTCCTCGGCGACGATCACGGTCTTCCGCGCCACCGGCGGCTCGAAGGTGAACCAGAAGTCGTTGTCGGCCGGGTTGGAGTCGGCCGGGATCGAGACGCGGCCCCAGCCACGCTCCTTGCCCCGCTCGAGCGGGATGCGATGATCCTTCA